>DATHRT010000227.1:0-7680 GCA_035464915.1 Candidatus Limnocylindria bacterium | reverse complement strand
TCCGGAACTGCTCCGCAGGGTAGCGAAAATCAGAGGGATTTCGCGGATCCGGTTCATCACTTCGCATCCGAGGGACCTGGACAGGGAGACGATCGGGCTCTTTTCCGAGATCGATTCCCTCTGCCCCCACATCCATCTGCCGATCCAGGCGGGGTCCGAGCGCATCTTATTCCTCATGGGACGCGGATACACACGGAAAGAATACCTCGGAAAGATCGACGACCTCCGGAAGAGTAGGCCCGGGATCGCATTCTCCTCGGATTTCATCGTGGGTTTTCCGGGGGAGACGGAGGCCGATTTCCGGGAAACCCTATCGGTCATGGAGGAAGTCCGATTCGATTCTTCCTTCTCCTTCCGGTTCTCCCCCCGTCCGGGGACCCGGGCAGCCGGGATGGCGGGCAACGTGGCCCCGGAGGAGGCAAGCGAGCGGCTGTCGCGCCTCCAGGCTTTACAGGGCCGCCACACGCAGAACCGTCTTGCCGCCTGCGTCGGTACAGAAATGGAGGTCCTGGTCGAGGGGACGAGCGCGAAGGACCCCGCGCGCCTGTGCGGCCGCACCCCGTGCCACAAAACCGTCAACTTTTCACCGGCCACGGAAGGGCGAGGTTCTGTGCGCCGTGTCCGAATTCGTTCCGCCGGACACCATTCTCTCTCCGGCGAGGAAGGAGGACCGCGTGGTTAAGGAAATGCAGGTGATCGGGATCACCATCGATCCGGTTACCCAGTCCCCGATCGTCATCCTTCGGGACAAGGATAACAAGGACACCCTCCCGATATGGATCGGGATGCTGGAGGCGAATGCGATCGCGGCGGGGCTGGAGCAACTGCAGCTGCCCAGACCGATGACCCACGATCTTTTCAAGAGCCTTCTCGACCAGATCGGGGTGAAGCTTCTGAGTGTGGAAGTCACCGACATTCGGGAGAACACGTACTACGCCGCCCTCCACATGGAGGTGGGCGACAAGTCCATCGTTATCGATTCCCGGCCAAGTGACGCGATCGCCATCGCCATACGGATGGCAGTCCCGATCATGGTCCGGGACTCTGTCATCGAGAAAGCGCTGCGCGTGGAACACGGAACGTCCTCTGGTGAAGAAAAGGACAAGTGGACGGAGCTTCTCGAGAAGATGGACCCGGAAGACTTCAGCAAGTACAAGATGTAACATAGCGCCGCATGGACGTTGCCCGCATACTGGTGGTCCAGGAGAACACCGAGTCCTCCCAGGACCTCCGCTTGGCGACCTCCCAACAGCCGGTCGAATTTTCCTTCTGCGCGTTCGACCAGGTGATACACGGGGAGGTGGACCTCTCCCCCTACATCGCGATCGTCGCTTCTCTCGACTGCGACCACAGAGTCCTGATCGATTCCCTGCGGGAGGGCCCCGATGACGGGCCTCCGCTTTTCCTTTTCCGCCGCGCCCCCCCTCTACAAGATATCGCCCGCTGGGTCACCTGGGTGGGGACCCAGGAAGGGGACGATCCGGCGGTCACCATGCGGCTTCTCTCGGAAAGCATGGAATATTACTCCCTTGCCTCCCTCTACCAGCGGTGCCTGAAGATCATGGCATGCCACGAGGAGGAGAAGCTGCTCACCCATATCGCGGATACGTTCGTCCAGGAGCTCGGGGCGGAGAGCTGCGTGATCTGGCTTGCTTCCCCGCTGGATCCCGACGAGATGATGATCGCCTCCGTCAGGGGGTTGATCAGCATCGACAAAGAGGGATCGAGGTTCTATCTTTCCCAGGCCGAATGGGCGGAAGCCACCGGGAGAGGGAAGCCGTTCCTCTACCCCTTTCGGGAGTACGAGGAGGCGGAGACGCTTCGGGAAGCAGGCGAATCGAGCCTCTACATTCCTCTCATGTACCAGCAGAAGCCCATCGGGCTCGTGAAGCTCGCCGCGAGGCCGGACCGAAAACCGTTCCGGAACAGGGATCTGTATATCGCCGGGATCATCGCCGGGTACGCCGCGTCGGCCTGGAGAAAACTCACGCGCCTGGTCCGGATGGAAAAGGTGTCGCTTCGCGACGGGGAAACCCAGGCCTACTCGATGGCGTTCCTGTCGGACTACTTCGAAAAAGAGCGGTACAAGGCGGGGAGATTCCGGCGTCCCCTGTCGATCGTATTCCTCATCGTCGACAACTTTTCCCGACTCAAGGAGCAGACCCGCGAAACCCTCGTGTCCGGGGCGCTCTCGAACATGGTGGACGCCGTCCGCAAGGCCCTGCGCGACTCCGACCTCATCGCCCGCGTGGAGTCGAACCGGTTTTGTGTCGTTCTCCCGGAGACCGACTATTTCGGGACCGTCTTGGCATCGCGCCGTCTCCGCAAAGCTGTGCGCGAATGCCGCACCATCCAGTACATGGGTACCGAACACCATCTCGATCCGTTTTTCGTTTCGGCCACCTTCCCCCGCGACGGAAAAAATCTCATGGAACTATGGAAGGATGCAGAGGAGAAGTACCATGGGCAGAAGCAGAGCCCGTTCCGCCGTCTGCACCTGCCGGAAAAGGTCCTCTGGAACGCCTTTGACATCCTGGTGGGAAAACCCGAGTATTACGACCTTCTGCGAGAGGGACGAAGCGTACCCTACTTTTCGCGGTTCAAGCGGGACAGGGGGCGGAACGGGCATTTCCGCCTGAGCAGGGAGAACTTTCTGCGCATGGTGGAATCCGTGGCACAGGATACGGTGTCGCGGAACATGAAACGGGGGCTGGTCATCGCGGCGGGCCCCCGCCCCGAAATATTCAAGCAGATCTTCCTCTCCCTCGGACCGGACGCGGGCAACGGAAGAAACATTTACATCATCGGCAGGGCCGGCAGTACGCGATTCGACTCGAAAAACCTCCTGTATGTCAATGCGGAGGATGAACAGCTCCGAGACAGGGAGCTCATCCTGTTTCTCAAGGAGAACGGAGCATACGGCCTATTTGCCACCGATCGAGAAGACGAGGTGTGCGGGTTCAACACGGCCGACGAGTGGCTCGTGGACTCGATGATGGAGAAAGTGCAGGAAACGTATCGGCTGCAGGGGAATTTCTAAGTGAGCACCGTCGGGGGAGAGCGGACGGTGGCGACAGCGACATCCGAAAAACAAATCCTGATTGCCGATCCGTCGGAGAGGTTTCGGCAGTCCCTTCGACAGTTCCTCCGGGAAAAGGGATTCGGGGTGCTCGACGCGGCCGACGGGAGCAAGGCGCTGGCGGAAACGCTTCTCAAGCTCCCCGACATCCTCCTCCTCGATCTCTCCGTCGAGTCGCTCGGGGCGGAGCGCCTGGTTCAGATCCTGCGCACGAACCCGACAACCAAAAACATCCCCATTTTCTTCATGAGCGAGCAGGAGAAAAGCGTTTCCGGGTTCCGCCCGGGGATCGATGATTTCATACGGAAACCGTTCCACGGAGAAGAGGTGCTGCTGAGAATCCAGCGGACGCTGTTCCGGGAAGATGGCAGGGAATCCCCTGCAGGTGACTCCGAGATCAGCGGCAACCTGGCCCAGATCTCTCTCCCCGACCTGTGGCAGATGCTCTCGTTCAACGCGAAAAGCGGCGTCATCCAGGTAGAGGGGGAAGGGATGGAAGGTTCGATCTACGTCGACAAAGGGGAGATCGTTTCCGCCCGGGCCCGGAACACCGCGGGGGAAAAAGCCCTCTACCGGCTCATCTCCCTGCGGAAGGGGAGATTCCGGTTCCTGCCGGGCAAGGTGGAGGTCCGGAGGACGATACACTCCTCCAGCCAGCAAGCCCTGCTTGAGGGATTGCGGCAACTCGATGAACTCAAGAACCTGAGCGAGGATCTCCCGGCGCCGAACGATTCGGTGGTCCTCGCGAAGAGCGCACGATCCGTCGTCGGAGGGTCGGGGGTCGTGCGCGAGGTGATTCTTCTCGCGGAATTCTGCAACACCGTGAAGAATATCGTGAACAACTGCAACTACCCCGACCTTGTCGTCTATGAGACTTTGCTCCAGTTGAGGAAGCGCGGAGTGCTGCGGATCGGCATGTTCGAGGTCCCCCAGGAGAAGAGCGATTTTCTGCCTCCGGAGAACCTTGCGCGACTGCGCACCCGAATCGAGGAGATCGGATCCTTCTCCGAAAGCGGCGAGGGGCGCATCGTCCTCTTCCTCCCCAACTCCGAACTGCTGGAGAGGGTCGTCCTCGCCCTGGGCCAGATCCGCGAGTTCGAGCTCGACTCCGCTTTTTTCTCCCTGCGGAGGGAGAAAGGATTTCCCATCGGAATGTTCGGAAAGATCCGGGTGGGGCAGGGCTCGCATCTGCTTCTCTACGTATTCCCGTATATCCGTTCCACCTCCCCCCTCTGGTATGCCCTCGTCCCCCGCCCCCTGGGCGTGGTGGCGTTTCTCAAGGACGAGGTGTCGAGCTCCCTCGATGCCCTTTTGGCCGTATCGGATTACACGAGGGGGACGGAGACACGCGAGGTGCTGGCCGTGATGGGTAAGTCGTTCACGAATTTCGGGCTCGGGGAAAATACGCTTCGCATGTTCCAGAACCGGGTGGAAAAACTGGGCTGCTCCCTGAGGGTCCAGAGACTCGAGCAGATCTCTCCGGAGGAGATCCGGGAGGCCTTCGTCCAGGTGGTGCAGCAATATCTCCGGGAGGAACCGGGATGATCGGGCGGATTCCGGTGAATCCGGTCGTCCGACTGGTGTACAATACCGGGTCGTATCCGGCGGTCGCGGGGAAGCGGCGGGAACGATAAACGAGAGGGGACCGGAATGGCAAGAAAGATCAAGTACACGCGAAAAGACCTGAAAAGCCCGGACGAGTTCATCTCCACGCTCGGCAGGATGACGATGTGGGTGAAGGAGAATCGCGTAACGGTTATTGCCGCGTTTGCCGTCGTCTTCCTTGTCCTGGGGGGAATCTTGGGGACACGTGCCTATTCCCGATGGCAGGAGACGAAAGCCTCCCGCGATCTCTGGCCTTATCTGAACCAGGCGCGCGAGTATCTTCAGAGCCCGACGGACACGGACAGCGAGAAGCTTGCACAGCTTGAGCAGTTCCTGGTCGCCCACGTGAACAAGCATCCGGGCACCCGGGCGGCGGTCTTCGCGAGGTACTACCTGGGAAGCATTGCCTATCGGCAGGAGGACTATGACCGAAGCGCAGCACAATTCCGATCGGCCATAGCCAACGGGAAAGAGCAGCGGACCATAATGGATTTCCTCCTGCGCGAAGGGCTCGCACAGGCGCTCGAGGCAAAGGGAGATACCGAAAGCGCCCAGAAGGCCTACGGTGAGGCCGCCTCCTTCGCAAACGGGGAACTCCGTACCCAGGCGTGGATGGGACAGGCAAGATTGCTCGCCCTCCAGGGGCGCAAGGACGAGGCGGTCGCGGTGTTCCGCGAAATCCTCGCAGAGAATCCCGACACCCCCTTCAAGGATCTTATCGAGATCAAATTGTCGCATCTGGGATAAGAGAAGGGGGGGATGCCGGATGAAGCTTTATCTCTGCTTCCTCTGGCACATGCACCAGCCGTATTACAAGGACCCCGAATCGGGAATCTATATCCTTCCCTGGGTCCGGCTCCACGCGATCAAGGACTATGCGGCCCTTCCGCGGCTCTTCCGGGAATTTCCGGGAGTCCGTCATACCTTCAACCTGGTCCCGTCGCTTCTGGTCCAGATTCAGGACTACGTGGAAAACGGCGCGGAGGACGTTTTCCTCGCCCTTTCCCGGAAAAACGCTCTCGACCTTTCGCAGGAGGAGGAAGAGTTCCTTCTGCGCCATTTCTTCTCCGCCTACCCGCCGACCATGATCCTTCCCCAACAGCGGTACGCGGAACTGTACGGCAAACGGGAAACGGCGATGGGGGCGTTGGGAAAATCGGGGGCGCCGGGAGGGTTCGGTGCGTCGGATTACACCGATCTGATGACGCTGTTCAACCTGACCTGGTTTCACCCCCTGCACCGCGATGAGGACGCGGAACTCGCTCGTCTCTGGAAAAAAGGAAGCGGTTACTCCGAGGCCGAGAAGCGATACGTCCTGGACAGGCAGATCGACGTCATGGCGACGGTCATCGCGGAATACCAAAAGGTGGCGGAAAACGACGGCGGGGAACTTTCCTCAACACCCATGTATCATCCGATACTTCCCCTCCTGATCGACAACCGGGCGGCGCAGGATGCGCTTCCCGGGGCGCCTTTGCCACAAACTCCTTTTTCGTACCCGGGTGATGCCGAGATGCAGATTTCCCGGGGGAGGGAAGTGATGCGGTCCCTCTTCGGGAGATACCCGCAAGGGTTGTGGCCTTCCGAGGGCTCGATCAGTCCCGCGGCACTCGAGATCGCCGCGCGTGCCGGATTCCGATGGACGGCGACGGACGAGGCTCTCCTGTCGAAGGCGACGGGAAAGGACGTCCAGCGGGATTCCATAGGCGTTCCCCAGGACCCGTCATGGCTGTACCGTCCTTACGAAGCCTCCATGCCTTCGGGACCGATCCGGATCTTTTTCCGGGACCACCATCTCTCCGATCTTATCGGTTTTGAGTATTCCCGCTGGAAAGGAGCGGAGGCGGCTTTAAATTTCACTAATGTAATCAGCGGCATATACAATAAATTATCAACTATACCCGCTCACCTCCGTAAAAACTCCTACGTGGTCCCGGTCATTCTGGACGGCGAGAATGCGTGGGAATATTTCCCCGATTCGGGACAGGGATTTCTCCGTACGCTGATGGGTCGTCTCAGTTCCATGGCGCCGAATATATCATGTATTACGTTTGGGGAGGCTTCATATAAGATTGATGATATTGAGCATTTGCCTTTTATCCCGACTGGGTCCTGGATAGACGGAACGTTCAAGATCTGGATAGGGCACCGGGAAGACCATGCGGCGTGGGAGATGCTGGCCCATGCCAGAGCCCTCTGGCAGAGGCACGCCGACCGGATGACAGATGCCGGCCTTCCGCAAACAGAAAGCCTGTCCGCAGCTTTCGATCATTTGCTGGCCGCGGAAGGCTCGGACTGGTGCTGGTGGTACGGGGACGAGCATTTCACCCCCCACGGTCCGGATTTCGACCGTCTCTTCCGAAGTCATGTAAAGGCGGCCTACCGAAAACTCGGAGAGACTCCGCCCGATTCGATCGACATCCCCATCATCCGGCCGGAAAGAATTTCGGAGGACACGCACCTTTTCGAAGGGCTAAGGACGTATATCCACCCGAAAATAGACGGGAAACCAACTTTGTACTACGAATGGAGCTCGGCGGCGCGGTATTACCCCCGCCCGGAAATCGGAACGATGCACCGGGCTTCCGCCATTGCCCTGGAATGCCTGTATTTCGGATTTGACGAGGCAAATATCTTTCTCCGCCTGGATTTCCAACGATCCGTCTTCGACGTTCCCGAACCGTTCGAAGCCGAAATCTTTTTCCCGAAGAAGAACAGGAAGATCAGCCTGGTCCTTTCGCCGACTACGTATTCCGCCAGCGCGTCAATCGGAGAAATAGGAGAGAACGCCTCATCCCGGGAAACTTCCGCTGCGCATGGCGCGCTCCGGGCGGAGTTCCACAAGGTGCTGGAACTCGGTGTGCCGTTTCAGGAACTCGGATGCGCGGACGACGAGAAGATCGAATTCTTCCTGACGATCGCGCGGCCGGGCTCGGCCGGAGAGCGGTGGCCCATGTACGGGACGTTCAAGGCGGACCTCCCGGGGAAACACTTCG
>DATHRT010000226.1:0-31174 GCA_035464915.1 Candidatus Limnocylindria bacterium | reverse complement strand
GCTCCCTGCATCATCACGCCGCACCCGGGGGAGATGTCCCGGCTGACCGGCGAGTCGATCGAGGCCATCGAGGCATCCCGGGTCGGATCGGCGCAGCATTTCGCAGAGGAGAAGAAGGTGACGGTGATCCTGAAAGGGGCGCGGACGATCATCGCGACGCCGAAGGGCGATGTCTTCATCAACACCACCGGAAACCCGTACATGGCCTCGGGCGGCATGGGGGACGCCCTTTCGGGGATGGTGGCGGCGCTTGCCTCCCAGGGGCTTTCGCCGACCGACGCCGCCTGCGCGGGGGTCTTTCTCCACGGGATGTCCGCCGACATACTGGTCAGACGCCACCCGATGTCGCCCGTTTCCGCGACCGACGTCATCGACAACATTCGCGAGGCGCTCCAGAAGACCCTGGGCGAGCCTGACGGGGAGGAGTGACGGAAGTGGGCTGGGACACTCCTTCACGCAACCCCCCGCATCGCCTGGGGTCCCCGGTTGCCGGCGCAGCAAGCCGAAGGAGCCCCCCTCCGACGAAGTCCCCCGGAGCAGCGGTATGCCGCTGCGGATGGGGGAGGCAGCGGAGCGTCCTCCCGGACTCCGGGTGACCCGACGTGGATGTTGAGCTTCTGTCCTCCGGCGAGGAGGACACGCGCTTTGTCGCCCGGGCGCTCGGGAGTTTTCTGGTGCCGGGCGATGTGGTGGCGCTCACCGGTGACCTCGGGGCAGGGAAGACGGTCTTCTGCAAAGGGGTGGGGGAGTCCCTGGGGATTTTTCCCGACCGCATTCTAAGCCCCAGCTTCACGATCGTGACGGAGCATCAGGGGCGACTGCCGCTGTGCCACGTGGACGTATACCGTCTCTCCTCGGAGGAGGAGGCCCGGGACGCAGGCCTCGACGAGATCCTGTCGGGGAAACAGGTCTGTGTTGTCGAGTGGGCGGAAAAAATCCGGTTTCTATTGCCTAACGACTGTATTAGGGTTACATTTCTCATTTCAGGTGAGACCAGTCGCAGGCTTTCGGTGTCCTTGCCGGACGAAGCGAGATTCGGCGGATTCCTGTCTCGCGTGAGATCGCTTGTCCCGGGAGGATGAAGGAAAGATGGCGCTCATTGTCCAGAAGTACGGCGGCACGTCCGTCGGGACCGTAGAAAAGATCAAAAACGTCGCCCGGCGCGTGGCGAAGACGCGCGATCAGGGAAACGATGTGGTTGTCGTGGTGTCCGCGATGGCGGGGGAGACGAACCGCCTGCTCGGGTTGGCGGAACAGTTTTCGGAAATGCCCAACGAGCGCGAGCTCGACGTGGTGGCGTCGACCGGCGAGCAGGTGACCATCGGTCTTCTCGCGATCGCTCTCATCGAAATGGGATACAAGGCGCGGTCGTTCACCGGGTTTCAGATCCCGGTGCTGACCGACGGCGCGCACGTCAAGGCGCGCATCCGGAAGATCGAGGGCAGCACCCTCCATTCCGCCCTGAAGAACGGCGAGATCGCGGTCGTCGCGGGATTTCAGGGCATCGACGAATCCGGGGCGATCACCACCCTCGGGAGAGGCGGCTCCGACACGAGCGCCGTGGCGGTCGCGGCAGCCCTTTCCGCGGACGTCTGCGAAATCTACACCGACGTGGAGGGCGTCTTCACCACGGACCCCAACATCTGCCCCGACGCCCGGAAACTGGAAAAGATCTCCTTCGAGGAGATGCTGGAACTTGCCAGCCTCGGGGCCAAGGTCCTCCAGATCCGTTCCGTCGAGTTCGGCATGAAATACGGGGTGCGGATCCACGTCCGCTCCTCGTACAACGACAACCCGGGAACCATCGTGACGAAGGAGGAAGAGATCATGGAAACGGCGGTCGTCAGCGGCGTGGCGTACAACAAGGGCGAGGCGAAGATCACCATCGTGAAGGTCCCCGACCGGCCGGGGATCGCCGCGAAGATCTTCAAGCCTCTGTCCGACGCCAACATCGTCGTCGACGTCATCGTCCAGAACGTTTCCGTGACCGGGCACACCGACCTGACCTTCACGGTGGGACGAAGCGACTACAAGAAGGCGATGATGATCACCGAAGCGGTTGCCAAGGAGATCGGCGCGGACAAGGTCGTGGGGAATGACAAGATCGCGAAGGTTTCCATCGTCGGCCTGGCGATGCGCTCCCACTCCGGCGTGGCCACGAAGGTCTTCGAGACGCTGGCCTCCGAGGGGGTGAACATCCTGGGGATCACCACGTCGGAGATCAAGATCTCCTGCCTCATCGAGGAGAAATACACCGAACTTGCCGTCCGCGTGCTGCATAAAGCGTTCGGACTGGGAAAACCGGCAAACGCAATATAACGTTCGCCGCCAACAGGAAAGGGAAAGAATGACACCGAGAAAAAAGATTTTTTTGTACGACACGACGCTTCGGGACGGGACGCAGTCCGAGGAAGTCTCCCTCTCCGTGATGGACAAGGTTGCGATCACGGAACGGCTCGACGAGTTCGGGATCCACTACATCGAGGGGGGGTACCCGGGCTCGAATCCCAAGGACAAGGAGTTCTTCGAGCGGGGAAAGCATCTCCGCCTGAAGACGGCGAAGCTGTGCGCGTTCGGCATGACGCGGCGCGTGGGGAAGAAGGCGGCGGAGGACGCCAACATGAAATCGCTGCTTTCCGCTGACACTCCCGTCATCACCGTGGTCGGGAAGTCGTGGGACTTCCACGTCACCGAGGCGCTGCGCACCACGCTCGACGAGAATCTGAAAGCCATACGGGAAACGGTGGAATTTTTGAAGGAACGGACCGAGGAGATCATTTTCGACGCCGAGCATTTCTTCGACGGGTACAAGCGGAACCCGAAGTACGCCCTGAAGACGCTCGCTGCGGCCCGGGACGGTGGGGCGGACTGGCTCGTCCTGTGCGACACCAACGGCGGATCGCTTCCGTCGGAGATAGCGAAAATCGTACGGGAAGTCCGGAAAACGACCAAGATCCCGCTCGGAATCCATACGCACAACGATTCTGAGATGGCTGTCGCCAACACGCTTGTCGCCGTGGAAAACGGCGTGACGCAGGTGCAGGGGACGATCAACGGGTACGGGGAGCGGTGCGGCAACGCGAACCTCTGTTCCATCATTCCCAACCTCGCCCTGAAGATGGGGCACGAGGTTCTACCAAAGGGCCAGATGAAAAACTTGCGGGACCTTTCCCGGTACGTCGCGGAGGTGGCCAACCTCGGGCATTGGCTCCACCAGCCGTTCGTGGGGGGCGCCGCCTTTGCGCACAAGGGGGGGATGCACGTATCGGCGATCCGCCGGCACCCGGGAACGTACGAACATATCACGCCGGATACGGTGGGCAACCACCGGCGCGTCCTGATATCGGACCTTTCCGGAAGATCCAATATCCTTTCGAAATTTCAGGAGAAAGGGATCGAGTTCAAGACCGGCGACCCCGCTACGGAGGGGATCCTCGAATCGATCAAGGACCTCGAGCACAAGGGGTACCAATTCGAGGGTGCCGAGGCCTCGTTCGAGATCCTGGTCCGCAGGGCGATGGGGACCCACGAGCCCTTCTTCGAGCTCAAGGGGTTCCGCGTGATCGACGAGAAGCGGTCGGAGGGAGAGGAGCCCATCGCGGAGGCGACCATCATGGTCGAGGTCGACGGAACGGTCGAGCACACGGCGGCGCTGGGCAACGGGCCGGTGAATGCGATGGACAACGCCATCCGCAAGGCGCTCGAGAAATTTTACCCGGAGCTCTCCGAGGTGGAGCTGCTCGACTACAAGGTCCGGGTCTTAAGCGCGGGGGGCACGGGGTCCTCGGTACGGGTTTTGATACGGTCCGGGGACAAGGAATCCCAATGGGGGACCGTCGGTGTCTCGCACAACATCATCGAAGCGTCCTGGCAGGCCCTGGTCGACGGAATCCGGTACAAGCTCTGGAAGTCCCGGGGGATCATCCCGGGGGAGGAGGGATAGGGATCCGAGAGCGGTTCTCCTCCTATCCCTGATCATTCTGGTATGGAATATGTGTGCTTCGGGCCGGCTCCTTGTGGCCCCGCAGGCGTCTTCTCCCGGGAGGGTCGTTTCGTCCTCAAAGTCCGCAGGTGAGATTGCCGCCATCACCTCGCAGGGAGAGGCCGCAAGGGGAGGGCGAGACGGCCCGCTTACCGTCCGGCAAAGGTATCTTCTGGGGCAACGCGTGGATATCAACCGGGCGGGGCACCAGGAGATATCCGGCCTTCCCGGGATCTCGGATTCCGTGGCAAAGGCGGTCGTGGAGGAGAGAAAGAGGCGGGGGGGCTTCCGTCGACCGGAAGACCTCCTCGCGGTCCGGGGGATCAAGAAAAAACGTCTGAAAAAAATTCTTCCCTTTATCGCCATTATCCATAATAATTGACTGTATTGGTCAAGTAATGTCGATTTTTTTTTAAAAAGGGGGGAATGCGATGTTTCACCGCATCCGGAACGAAATCAGCGTCATCTTCGAGCGGGACCCGGCCGCGCAGAGCGTTCTGGAGATCCTGTTCTGCTACCCGGGATTTCACGCCGTCCGGTTCCACCGCGCCGCACACTGGCTCTGGGAACGGAACCTTAGGTTTCCTGCCCGCCTGTTGTCCCATGTCTCCCGCTTCCTGACCGGCATCGAGATCCACCCGGGAGCCACCATCGGCGAGGGGTTCTTCATCGACCACGGGATGGGGGTGGTGATCGGGGAAACCGCCGAGATCGGGAAGAACGTGACGTTGTACCACGGAGTGACCCTCGGGGGGACGAGCTGGCAGAAAGGGAAACGGCACCCCACGATCGAAGACAACGTGATCATCGGGGCGAACGCGGCGATCCTCGGCCCCATACGGGTAGGCGAGAACTCCAAGATCGGCTCGGGCTCCGTTGTGAACAAGGAGGTGCCGCCCCACTCGACGGTCGTCGGGATCCCCGGCCGGGTGGTATTCCGCGAAGGAAACGTCTACCAGGATCCCACGGGGGTCGCCGGGACGCCGGATCCCGCAGGCACGGCTCTGAAGTGCTTGACCGAACAGGTGATGGCGCTGGAACAGCGCCTGGACGAAGTCCTGAAGCGGCTGAACGGGGAGACGGAGCTGCCCCGGGTGGGATCGAAGCCGTGAAGATCACCACGAGGGGGAGGTACGCCGTTATGGCGCTTGTGAGCCTTGCAGGAGCCTCCCACGGCAACCCGGTCTCCCTCAAAGACATTTCCCGGCAGGAGGACATCTCGGAGCTCTACCTCCAGCAGCTGTTCGCAAGGCTGCGCCGGCGGAACCTGGTCAAAAGCGTGCGAGGCCCTGGAGGGGGATTCATTCTCGCGCGTCCCCCTGCCGAGATCACGATAGGGGAGATCATCCGGACCGCCGAGGGGAAGAATGCGCGCGTCGGCTGCCGAAGCTCCGGTCGGAAGTGCGGGATGATCGAACGGTGCAAGACGCAGAACATGTGGGACACGCTGGAAACGCGGATCGACGAGTTTCTCGACTCCATCACGATCGAGAACCTCTTTCTCCAGCAGGAAGAGAAGTTCCGGGAGGCGGAGGCGTGAGAAGAATCTATCTCGACCACAACGCGACCACGCCCGTCCACCCTGAAGTCAGGAAGGCGATCGAACCGTACCTGGAGGATCAGTTCGGGAATCCCTCGAGCATCCACTGGGCGGGCCGGGACGTGCGCAAGGGGGTGGAGGACGCGCGGCAGGAGATCGCCTCGTTCTTCGGGTGCCAGCCGCTGGAGGTCGTGTTTACGAGTTCCGGCACCGAAAGCGACAACCTCGCCATCAAGGGAATCGCATATCGAAAAGGGAACGGAGGAAAGCACATCATCACCTCGCAGGTCGAGCACCCCGCGGTGATAAACGCCTGCCGGTTCCTCGAGACGCAGGGGTTCCGCGTGACGTACGTTCCGGTGAACAGGCACGGGATCGTCGAGCCGGATTCGGTCCGGGGCGCCCTTGCCGGGGATACGATCCTTGTCTCCGTCATGTACGCGAACAACGAGACCGGGGACATCATGCCGGTACCCGAGATCGGGGCGATCGCCCGGGAAGCCGGCGTCGTCATGCACACCGATGCCGTGCAGGCCGCGGGAAAGATCCCGATCGATTTCGGGACGCTCCCCGTGGACCTGCTCACCTTTTCCGGACACAAGGTCAACGCCCTGAAAGGGGCGGGGGGCCTCATCGTACGCAAGGGGATCGAGATCGAGGCGATGACCCATGGGGGCCACCAGGAACGGGGCCGCCGGGGCGGAACCGAGAATGTCGCGGGGATTGTCGCCATGGGGGTATCGTTCCAGCTCCTGCAGTCGGGGATGGAGGAGGAGGTTGCCGAAACCCGCCGGCTGCGCGACAAGTTCGAGAAGGGCCTGTTCGGGCGGATCCCCGAGCTTGTTCTGAACGGGCACCCGACGAAAAGGCTCCCCAATACCGTCAATATATCCTTCCGGTTCGTAGAGGGAGAGGCGATGCTGTTGAACCTCGACATGATGGGCATTGCCTGCTCCTCGGGTTCGGCCTGCACCTCGGGGTCGCTGGAAGCGTCCCCGATTCTCCTTGCCATGGGCGCCGACCCGACGGACGCCCAGGGAGCTCTCCGCTTCAGCCTGGGACGGGGGAACACCGACGAGGACATCGAGTACGCCATCGACGCCGTCGAGGCGGTCGTGAACAAGTTGCGGGCCATGTCCCCGCTCTATACGAGCCAGAAGGAGGCGAAGGCACGATGAAGGGGAAGAGGATCCTGGCGGCGCTTTCCGGCGGCGTCGATTCCTCGGTCGCCGCCCTTCTCCTGCAGCGGGAGGGGTGGGAGGTCATCGGCATATCGATGGACCTCTACGACTTCTCGAAGGTTACGAAGGACCGCGCCGGCAGTTGCTGCTCGCTCGACGACCTCTACGACGCCCGGAGGGTGTGCGACACCCTCGACATCCCGTACTACGTGCTGAATATGCGCGACGAGTTCCGCCGCGAGGTGATCGATCCTTTCGTCCGGGAATATTCCACCGGGAAGACGCCGAATCCCTGCATCCTGTGCAACGAGCACTTGAAGTTCCGGGCCCTGCTGCGGAAGGCGGACGAGCTTGGCGCCGAGGGGGTGGCGACCGGGCATTACGCGGTCATCCGGCGCGAGCAGTCGGGCAGATGCCGTCTGTTCTGCGCCCCCGACGAGACCAAGGACCAGTCCTACTTTCTCTTCTCCCTTGAATCCGAACGCCTCCGCCGGATCTACTTTCCCGTGGGGGGGATGCAGAAGGACGAGGTCCGCAGAATCGCCTCGGAGGCGGGGCTTCTCGTTTTCGAGAAGCGGGAAAGCCAGGATATCTGTTTCGTCACCGACGATTCGTACGCCGAGTTCCTGAACCGGAGCGGGATCAAGGAGCAGGAAGGTCGTTTTCTCGACAGGGGCGGAAACGTACTCGGCACCCATAAGGGCGTCCTCCGCTATACGGTCGGCCAGCGGAAGGGCTTAGGGATAGCGGCGAAGGAGCCGCTGTACGTAGTCGCGATCGACGCGGAGAAGAACGAAATCGTTTTGGGGACGGAGGACGACACGCTTTCGGCCTCCGCCACCGTCGGACGCGTTTCCTTCGTTTCCGGCGCCCCTCCCGCGCAGGAGTTCCGCGCCATCGCCAAGGTACGGTACCGGCATCCGGGGGAGGGGGCGACCGTCCGGGTGGAGGGGGACCGGCTCCGGGTGGCCTTCGATTCCCCGCAGCGAAGCGTTACCCCGGGACAGGCCCTCGTCCTGTACGACGGGAAAGAGGTCCTGGGAGGCGGCTGGATCGAATGGGAAAACGCCTCAAGGTCCTGACACTCGGCTGCAAGGCGAACTTCGCCGACTCCGCTTCCGTCGTCCGGCTGGCCGCCGCCGAGGGGTTCGAGATCGTTTCCCCGGCCTCTTCCGCCGACGTCGTGATCATCAACAGCTGCACCGTCACGCACCGGGCCGACCGGGACAGCAGGTCTCTTGCGAGGAAGGCCCGCCGGGAAAACCCCGGCTCGACGGTCATCCTGGCGGGATGCTACGCGCAGGTATCCCCCTCCGAAAGGGATAAGCTCCCCGAAGCGGACCACTGGGTGGGGACGCTCCCCCGGCAATTGCAGGGAAACGGGGAGGGGGGGCTCGCCGGGATCCTGCGGGAGGTCTCAGGGAACCGGGGGGGCAGGCCCGTCGGCATGTCCGAATACGGGGCGGACCTGCTGCTGGGGCACAGGCGGACATTCCTCAAGATCCAGGACGGGTGCGATTTTTCCTGCGCGTACTGCGTGGTGCCCCTGGCCCGCGGAAAAAACCGTTCCGTGCCGGAAGAGGAGGTCATCGCAAGGGCGGTTGGCGCCGAGGCCGACGGGGCGCGCGAACTTGTCCTGACGGGCATCCACATCGGTCTGTACGGGGTTGATTTCGGGAAGAAGGATGCGCTTACCGGGATCGTGGCGCGGCTTCTCCGGGAAACCTCCCGCGTGCGCATCCGGCTCAGCTCCGTCGAACCCGGGGAGCTTACCCTGCCGCTCATCGAGACGGTTGCCGGCGAGCCCCGCGTGTGCGCCCACCTGCACGTTCCCCTGCAAAGCGGGTCCGACCGGACGCTTGCGAGGATGCGGCGGCCGTACGGACGCGCAGATTACGGGAAAGCCGCCTCCTTTGCCGCATCACGGATTCCCGGGCTTTCCCTGGGGGCCGACGTCATCGCGGGGTTTCCGGGGGAAACGCCCGGGGAGTTCGAGGAGACGGTTTCGTTTCTTGCGGACTCCCCTGTTACCTACCTGCACGTCTTCCCCTATTCGGCACGCCCCGGGACGGAGAGCGCCCGCTTCCCCGACGACGTATCCCCTGCCGAGAAGAAGCGAAGGGTATCCGCGCTTCTTTCGATGGACGCCCTGATGCGTGAGGCGTTTCTGGCTCGACAAGTCGGAACGACGGCCGACGTCCTGGCCGAAACGGCGGACCGCGTCCGGGGAGAATTGTCGGGTCGCTCGGGAAACTACGCGGAGATCGTCTTCCCGGGCGCACCCTCCGACGTCGGGGAAATCCACCGGGTTGCCGTGGAAACCATGCGGGACGGGAGGCTGGCCGGTACCCGCTCCTGATGGTCGCACCTCCCGGTCGGGCTGGAAAGTCATGAATCTTCTCGAAACGAAAATCGGGTACCGGTTCCGGACTCCGGACCTGTTGGAGGAGGCGCTCCGGCATGCCTCTACGGCGGAAGGAAACACGCGGAAGTCGTACCAGCGCCTCGAATACCTTGGCGACGCGGTCCTCAATCTGTGTGTCGCGGAAGAGATGTACCGCACCTTTCCCGTTGCGGAAGAGGGTACCCTCTCGAAGGCCCGCTCCGCGCTGATCAACAACCGGAATCTCTTTCGCGTCGGGGAAGCAATCGGAGTCCCCGAAGCGTTGCGAATCGACGCCTCCGTCAGAGAGACGGGCGGCGGTGTGACCCGGAAGATGGTGGCGGACGTGGTGGAGGCGATAACGGGGGCGATCTTTCTGGACGGAGGGTACGATGCGGCCAGGAGGTTCGTGATCGCCCACTTCTGGGCGGGGAAAGAAATGGAGGCCCTCGTCTCCGGCTTCGACGCGAAAAGCCGGCTGCAGGAGTGGTGCCAGAAACACGGTGCGCCCCTCCCGAAATACCGGCTCCTGTCCGCCGAAGGGCTTCCCCATGAACGGACGTTCCTCGTCGCCGCGAGACTGTGGGACGGCCGGGAGGAGAGGGGGACGGGGAAAACGAAGAAGGAGGCGGAAATGGAAGCAGCCGATCGCATCCTGTCGCTGCTTTCCGGGGACGAGGGGATCCCCGCGGAGGATTGATGCCGTTACGCGGCGACGAAAAGGAACCGGGGAAAGGAAGGCGATCCGGCTTCGTCGCGCTCCTCGGGCGGCCGAACGTCGGCAAATCGACCCTTCTCAATCGCATTCTCGGGGCCCGTATCGCGATCGTAACCACCAAGCCCCAGACCACCCGGGACCGGATCGCAGGCATCTACACCGACCCGCGCGGACAGATCATCTTTCTCGACAGCCCGGGTATCCACAAGCCGAAACGGGCGCTCAACCAGTATATGGTCCGTACCGCGGAGCGGATCGCCGGCGAGGCGGACGTGGTCGTGCATATCGTGGACGACCGCCCCATGGGGACGGGGGAGGAGGAACGGCTCGTCAGGGGAGTGCTCGAACGCGTCTCCGTCCCCCGGCTGCTCGCCGTCAACAAGACGGACAGGATCGGGGAGGCCGCGGCGGACGGCCGGCGAATCGAGCTCATGGAGGGGGGGCTGTACTCCCGGGGGTTTCTGATCTCGGCCACGAAAGGTCTCGGGGTGGAGGAGCTCCTCAAGCATCTCTTCGGGATCCTTCCGGAGGGGCCTGACTATTACCCCGAAGACGAGCTGACCGACCTCCCCATGCGGTTCATCGCCAAGGAGATCCTCCGGGAGAAGCTGTTCGCGTTCCTCTCCGACGAGCTGCCCTACAGCGTCGCCGTGACCATCGAGGAGTACCGGGAGGACCCGGAAAAGAACCTGACCCGGATACGGGCGGAAATCTGCGTGGAGCGGGAATCCCAGAAGGGCATGGTGATCGGCCGGGGAGGACGGATGCTGCGGGCCATCGGGACCGCGGCGAGACAGGAACTGGAGAAAGAGACCGGCGAGCGGGTATACTTGGATCTGTTCGTAAAGGTCGAAAAGGACTGGAGCCGGAAGGAAACGATGCTTCGAAGGCTTGGGTATGCCTAGATCGGAGTTCACGATCTCCCTCGTCGGGCGTCCGAACGTGGGGAAATCCACCCTCTTCAACCGGATCACGGGGAAGCGCCGGGCGATCACCTACGGGGAGCCAGGCGTGACGCGCGATCTTGTCTCCCTCCCGGCGGAGCACGACGGCAAGCGATTCCGCCTGGTAGATACCGGCGGGTACCTGTCGGGGGAGCGGGGGGATATCCTCTCGAAGGTCCGCGGACAGGTGCTTCGGGCCATTTACGAGTCCGACGCGGTCATTTTCCTCGTGGACGCGCGAGACGGAGTCCTGCCTCTCGACAAAGAGATCGCCACGATGCTCAGGGAGAGGGAAAAGCGGTTCTTTCTCGCGGCGAACAAGATGGACACGCGGGAAGGGCAGGAACTGGTCGCGCAGTTCCACGAGCTTTCCGTGGGCACCGTGTACCCGATCTCGGCGGAACACGGGACGGGGGTGTCCGAGCTGATCGACGCGATCGTCCCGCTGATTCCCGACTCCGTCACCGAGGAGAACGAACCGGAGGAAACCGTCGCGCGCGTCGCCGTCCTCGGCCGCCCGAACGTGGGGAAATCCACGCTCATCAACACGCTCGTCGGGTACGACAGGGTGATTGCCTCGGAGATACCGGGGACCACCCGCGACGCGGTGGACGTTCTGGTCCGCTACGGGGAGAAGAAGTACCAATTCATCGACACCGCAGGGATCCGGGCGAAGAGAAAGACCGAGACCGTTCTCGAGAAGTTCTCCGTAATCAAGAGCCTCGATTCCCTCAAGCGCTGCGACATCGCGGTACTGATGATGGACGGGCCGGCGGGGCTGTCCCATCAGGACCAGCAGATCCTGAGATACATCCTCCAGGAGGAGCGCGCGGTGGTCGTGGCGGCGAACAAGGCCGACCTATGGAACGGGGAGGTGGAGCGCCGCCAGGGAATCCGGAAAATTCAGGAGGGGCTGGGGTACGCATCCTTCGCGGCGGTGTTGCCGACAGGATCGCTGACGGGGAAGGGCTTCCCCCTTCTCATCAAGAAAATCGAGGAAGCATACGGCAGTTTCCGGAAACGGGTCCCGACGTCGACACTCAACCGCAAGGTGGCCGCCTTTCTCTATTCCGTCCCCATACCCTCGAAAAAGACCAGGAACCGGGCCTTCTACATCACCCAGGTCGGCATCATGCCGCCCTCCTTCGCCGTGTTCGTAAAGGACCGACGCGGGATCCCGGAATCCTACACGAGATATCTCCAGAACAAGATCAGGGACCGGTTCGGATTCAAGGGGTCGCCCGTTCGAATCGTGTACCGCGAGCGATGACCCACCGACTTGGGAGGGTCGGTAAGATCATAAGGGAAGGCGCGTCCGGTTTCTTCCGGAAGCACGGGATGGTCTACAGCGCCTCCGTGGCCTTCAACCTGCTTTTGTCCGCCATCCCCGTTCTTTTCCTGGTATTCGCTGTTACATCTCTTTTCATCGGCACGAAAGATCTTCCGTTCGCGGAACTGACCGGGCTGCTGAAAAACACGTTCCCGTACGGGGCCCAGGTCCTGGTCCCGACCCTGAAGGGGCTTTTCGCTTCCGGCGCGACGTTCGGGATCCTCGGGTCCCTGCTCCTGGTCCTGTCCTCTTTTTCGGCCACCGAGGCCGTGCACACCTCGTTGTCGGTCATCATGGGGGTGGGGGATAAAAAACGGTTCTGGCACCGTGCAGCCTCCCACGTCGCGATGGTCCTGTTTCTCACCGTCCTGGCGTTCTCCGCGATTCTCGTGCCTCCCCTGTGGAAGGGACTGACCGTCATCACGAGCGGGATGCCCGTGGTGCTGGACTCGGCCTTCCATCTGCTGCTGAAGGCAATAGCCGACGTCGTACTGCTCGGGATTCTCTTTGCCGGGGCGGCGCTAAGCTACCGGTACCTGTCCCCGATCCGGGTGCGCTGGAGGAACGCCCTGGCGGGGAGCTCGCTCTTTATCGTCCTCCTTCACGCGATCCGGTTCGGTTTTACTTTTTATGTCAAGAAATTCAGCAAGTTGAATGTAATTTACGGCTCCCTGTTTGGAATCGTATGCTTTATAATCGTTGCATACCTCTTTGCAGCGGCCTATCTGCTCGGTGCCAGCATCATCGGGGTACTGGAGCGGGAGGAAGAGTTCATTTCTCCCGAAGAGGAGACGGGTGTCGCCCCGGATGAGACGTTTGGCAGCGATTGACATCGGTACCAACACCGTCCGGATGCTCGTCGCGGCCCAGGATAGAGGAGTGTTGCGTCCCGTCGTCCGGAGGCGGCGGATCACGGGCCTGGGGAAATCCCTAAGAGAGACCGGCGGGATCGGCGAGCCGGAGTTCCGTGATTCGGTCGCGGCCTTGCGGGACTTCCGGAAAGAGATGGATGCCCTGGGAGTAAGACGATACCGTGCGTGCGGAACGGCGGGGCTGCGCGAAGCGTCGAACCGGGATACGTTCCTTTCCGCTGCGGAAGGCGCGGGAATCTCGGTGGAGATCATCACGGCGCGGGAAGAGGCCCGCCGCACCTGGGAAGGAGCGGCCGGCGGGGCCGGGGAACGGGACGGCACCGTGGTCATGGACATCGGGGGGGGAAGCACGGAATTTATCGCGGGGCCGGGGGAAAGGGCCTCGGTCAGCCTGCCGATCGGGGTCGTTGTCCTTCTCGGTTCCTTCCGGTTGTCGGATCCCCCGCTTTCCGCGGAATTGCAAAATATCGGATTCTATCTGACGGAGCGGATTTCCGCCGGGACCCGGATGTGGAAACGACGGAACTTCCGCAAAATGGTGGGCACCGCGGGGACGTTCACGACGCTGGCCGCCCTCGAGATGAGGATGAAGGTATACCGCCCGGAAAGGATCGACGGATTCCGGATGGGGCTTGCCGCCGTCCGGCGATGGGAGGCGCGTCTTGCGGGATTGACGGATCGGCAGCGCCTGCGTCTGCCCGGGATGGAGAAGGGGCGGGAGCGGTACATCGTCCCCGGTGTGATCCAGGCAGTCGCGGCGCTTACGCATTTCGGACTGACAAACCTTCACATAAGCGATTCGGGTCTCCTGGAAGGGATTCTGAAGGGGATCGCGAACGGAAAGGGAGAACGGGAATGAACGGGAAAGGCATGCAGGAAGGGTTGACGTTTGATGATGTGCTCCTCCTCCCCGCGGAGTCGAAAGTGCTCCCGAAGGACGTGGACTTATCCGTTTTCCTCACGCCCGAAGTCCGGCTGCACATACCGCTGCTCAGCGCCGCGATGGACACGGTCACCGAGAGCGAGACGGCGATCGCGATGGCTCGGGAGGGAGGAATCGGGATCATCCACCGGAACAACACGGCGGAAGAACAGGCGAACGAGGTGGACAAGGTCAAGAAGTCCGAAAGCGGGATGATCTCCGACCCCATCACGGTGGGCCCCGGCCAGAAGGTCTACGAGGCGCTCGAGGTGATGGAGAAGTACCGGATTTCCGGCCTCCCGGTCACAAAAGACGGGAAGCTCGTGGGGATCCTGACCAACCGGGACCTGCGGTTCGAGACCAATTTCGACCAGCCGATCGAGCATGTGATGACCAAGGAGAGGCTGGTAACCGTTCCCGTTGGGACCACGCTGGAGCAGGCAAAGGAGATCCTGCACAAGAACCGGATCGAGAAACTGCTTGTCGTCGACCGACAGAACAATCTGCGCGGACTCATAACGATCAAGGACATACTGAAAATCAAGAAGTATCCTTTCGCCTGCAAGGACGGGAAGGGGAGGCTGC
This sequence comes from Candidatus Limnocylindria bacterium, assembly GCA_035464915.1. Taxonomy (GTDB): domain Bacteria; phylum Desulfobacterota; class Deferrimicrobia; order Deferrimicrobiales; family Deferrimicrobiaceae; genus CSP1-8. The sequence goes on along the minus strand of DATHRT010000226.1, from coordinate 16,717 downwards.
GCGTCGGGGCGGCGGTCGGCGTCGGGCCCGGCTGGGAGCAGCGGGTCGACATGCTCCTGAAGGCCGGCGCTGACGTGATCTGCGTCGATACGGCACACGGCCATTCCCGCGAGGTTACCGACGTCGTACGGGCGATCCGGCGGAATTTCCGGGGGATCCAGCTCGTCGCAGGAAACGTGGCGACCGGCGAAGGGACGGATGCCCTCATCAAGGCAGGGGCCGACTGCGTGAAAGTGGGCGTCGGTCCGGGGTCGATCTGCACCACCCGGGTGATCGCCGGGGTGGGCGTTCCCCAGGTGACCGCGATCATGAAGTGCGCCGCAGTGGCCTCGAAGAAGAAAATCCCCCTGGTCGCGGACGGCGGAGTCAAGTTCTCGGGCGACATCACCAAGGCCATCGCGGCGGGGGCCTCGACGGTGATGATCGGATCCGTCTTCGCCGGGACGGACGAAAGTCCCGGGGAGATCGTCCTGTATCAGGGAAGATCGTACAAGGTGTACCGCGGGATGGGATCCCTCGAGGCGATGAAAAAAGGGAGCAGGGACCGGTATTTCCAGACCCACGTCGAATCCGAGGCCAAGCTCGTTCCGGAGGGGATCGAGGGGCGGGTTCCCTACCGGGGGCCGGTGTCCGCCATGATCTTCCAGCTCACCGGAGGGCTCAAATCCGGCATGGGATACGTGGGAGCTGGCACCATCGACGACCTCCGGAAGCGCGCGAAGTTCATGAAAAGCACGGCTGCGGGGCTGCGGGAGAGCCACGTCCACGACGTCATCATCACGAAGGAAGCGCCGAACTACCGGCTGGAGTAGCGTACTTGATGGAAAAGGTATTGATCCTCGATTTCGGATCGCAGTACACCATGCTCATCGCCCGGCGCGTACGGGAGCTGAAGGTGTACTGCGAAATCCACCCTTGCAACGTCGGGACGAAGTTCGTCCGGGAGTTTGAGCCGGACGGCATCATTCTCTCGGGTGGCCCCGCCAGCGTCTACGGGGAAGGCGCCCCGAGGATTTCGCGGGATATCCTGACGATGGAGGTGCCGGTCCTCGGGATCTGCTTCGGGATGCAGCTCATCGCCGATCTCCTGGGGGGAAAAGTGGGGAAGGCCGCGGACCGGGAATACGGCTTCGCCAACATCCGGGGGCAGTGGGGCGACCCCCTGTTCCTCGGCATCGAGGAGTTCCGGCACGACATGACGATCCAGGTGTGGATGAGCCACGGGGACCGGATCGAGGAGATGCCGAAAGGATTCACCTCGATCGCCCATTCGGAAAACTCCCCTGTGGCAGCGATGACAGACGATGCCCGCCGGATATACGGCGTCCAGTTCCATCCGGAAGTGGCCCACACCCCAAGGGGGAAGGAGATTCTTGCCAACTTCCTCTTCCGGGTCTGCGGCCTGTCCCCCCTGTGGACGATGCATTCCTTCATCGAGACCAGCATCGGCAGGATCCGCGAGACGGTGGGAAAGGAGAACGTGGTGCTCGGCCTTTCCGGCGGAGTCGATTCCTCCGTGGCGGCGGTTCTGCTGCACCGGGCCCTCGGAGACCAGCTGACCTGCATCTTCGTGAACAACGGGCTTCTGCGCAAGGACGAGGCCGAAGAGGTCCTGCAGACGTTTCGGGAGGGAATCGGCCTCCATCTGGAGTACGTCGACGCTGCGGAGCGATTCCTCAAGGCTCTGGAAGGAATCTCCGACCCGGAAAAGAAGCGGAAGGTGATCGGCGAGACGTTCATCCGGGTGTTCGAGGAGGCAGCCGGAAAGATCCCCGGCGTCGGATTCCTTGGGCAGGGCACCCTGTACCCCGATGTGATCGAGAGCATCTCGTTCAAGGGACCGTCGGCCACGATCAAGTCCCACCATAACGTCGGGGGCCTGCCCGAGAAGATGCACCTGAAGCTCGTCGAGCCGCTCCGCGAACTCTTCAAGGACGAAGTGCGGGAGCTCGGCCGCGAACTCTCCGTCCCCGGCCACATCCTCGACCGGCAGCCGTTTCCCGGGCCGGGTCTGGCCGTGCGGATCATCGGGCCGGTGACCAAGGAACGGATACGGGTTCTGCAGGAGGCGGACGCCATCGTGCAGGAGGAGGTGAGAACCGCTGGTCTCTACGAATCGATCTGGCAGTCCTTTGCCGTCCTCCTCCCGATCAAGACGGTGGGCGTCATGGGGGACGAAAGGACGTACGAAAACGTGGCGGCCGTCCGCGCGGTTCAGAGCCTGGACGGGATGACCGCCGACTGGGTGCGACTCCCGTACGACCTGCTCCAGCGGATCTCGACGCGCATGATCAACGAGGTCGAGGGGATCAACCGGGTCGTGTACGACATATCCTCCAAGCCCCCCAGCACGATAGAATGGGAGTAGAGAGGTAGCCGTTGAAAGAGTTCGTCCACCTGCACCTGCATTCCCAGTACAGTCTCCTCGACGGGGCGATCAAGATCGAGGACCTCGTCCGCAAGGTGGCGGGGATGGGGATGCCCGCCGTGGCGCTGACCGACCACGGGGGGATGATCGGCACGGTGGACTTCTACGAGAAGGCGAACCGGGAAGGGATCAAGCCCATTATCGGGGCCGAGGTCTACGTGACCCCCGGGTCCCGGCACGACCGCAAGTCGACGCCGGGCGAGGAAAGGCCGCACCACCTGATCCTGCTGGCCGAATCGGACGAGGGGTATCGCAACCTCATCCGGCTGGTGTCCCGGGCCCACGTCGAGGGGTTCTACTACAAGCCCCGCGTCGACAAGGAGATCCTTCGCGAGCACGCGAAAGGGATCATCGCCACCTCCGCCTGCCTGCAGGGAGAGATTCCGGTCCTGCTTGCCCAGGATAAGAAGGGACGGGCGACGGAAGCCGTCGAGGAGTATCGGGAGATCTTCCCGGACGGCCGGTTCTTCCTCGAGATCCAGGACAACGGGCTGGCGGCCCAGAACCGTGCGAACCCCCAGATCATCGAACTCGCGCGGCGGACGGGAACGCCGCTTGTGGCCACCAACGATTGCCACTACCTCGAGCGGAAGGATGCCCGGGCACACGACGTCCTGCTGTGCCTGCAGACGGGAAAGGTGATCAGCGCGGAAGACCGGATGCGCTTCGAGACCGACCAGTTCTACGTCAAGTCGCCGGAGGAATTCGACCGGGCCTTCGGTCACGTTGCCCCCGACGCGCTGACGAACACCCTCGCCATCGCGGAACGCTGCCACGTGAAACTCGATCTCGGCCGGAACAAGATCCCGGAGTTCCGGGTACCGGGAGGAATGACCTCCGACCAATACCTGCGAAAGTTGTCCACCGAGGGACTTCTCCGCCGGTTCGAGGAAATGAGGAAGCGATCGGGGAAGATCCTGCAGGAGGAAAAGGAGGTGTACCGGAAACGGCTCGAGTTCGAGCTGACGGTCATCGAGACCACCGGGTTTTCCGGCTATTTCCTGATCGTCTGGGACTTCATCCGGTTTGCGAAGGAACAGGGGATCCCGGTAGGGCCGGGAAGAGGAAGCGCGGCGGGGAGCCTTGTCGCTTATGCCTTGCGGATCACCGAGATCGACCCCCTGCCGTACGGGCTGCTGTTCGAGCGATTCCTCAATCCGGAACGGATCAGCCTCCCGGACATCGACTGCGACTTCTGCAAGGACCGCCGGGACGAGGTGATCCGGTACGTGGAGGACCGGTACGGAAAGGAGAACGTGGCCCAGATCATCACGTTCGGAACGATGAAGGCCCGTGCCGCCGTTCGCGACGTGGGCCGGGTGCTGGAGATGCCGTATGCCGATGTGGACAAGATCGCCAAGCTCATCCCGCCGGATCTCGGGATGACGATCGACAAGGCGCTTGCCGTCGAGCCGAGGCTCCCGGAGATGATACGGGAGAACGCGAAGATTGCCGAACTCTTCGAATACGCGAAATCGATCGAGGGCCTTTCCCGCCATGCCTCGACCCACGCCGCCGGGGTGGTCATCGCGAACCGGCCGATCACGGAGTACGTACCCCTTTACAGGAATTCGAACGGCGACATCACGACGCAGTTTCCGATGCAGCACATCGAGAAGGTCGGGCTGGTCAAGTTCGATTTCCTGGGCCTGCGGACGCTCACGGCGATTCACAACACCCGGAACCTGATCCAGGAACGGAGTGGCGAGGGAGTGGACCTCGATACACTCACGCTCTCCGACCCGGAAACCTACGCGATGCTTTCCCGGGGAGACACCGCCGGGGTGTTCCAGTGCGAGAGCCAGGGATTCACGGACCTGCTCCTTCGCCTCAAGCCGGACCGGTTCACCCACCTCATCGACGCGGTCGCCCTTTACCGTCCCGGGCCTCTCCAGAGCGGGATGGTGGATGACTTCATCATGCGGCGGCACGGGCAGAAGACGATCGAGTACCAGCTGCCGGAGCTCGAAGAGATCCTGCGGGACACGTACGGCGTCATCGTCTATCAGGAACAGGTCATGCGGATCGCGGTGGCGCTTGCCGGGTTCTCCATGGGAGAGGCAGACGTTCTTCGCAAGGCCATGGGAAAGAAGGACACCGCTCTCATGGAAACGCAGAAGATCCGATTCCTCGAAGGGGCGAAGGGGAAGGGGATCTCCGCCATGAAGACGGCGTCCATCTTCGACCTGATCGCGCAGTTCGGGGAATACGGATTCAACAAGTCCCACAGCACCGCCTACGCCCTCCTCGCCTACCAGACCGCCTACCTCAAGACGCACTATCCCGTGGAGTTTTTCTGCGCCCTGATGACCTCCGAGTCGGGAGACACGGCGAAAATCATCCGGTACATCGCCTATTGCCGGGAGCGCAGCATCCCGGTTCTCCCTCCGGATGTCAACGAGTCCCGCTTCGCCTTCCATCCTTCCGGGCAGGCGATCCGGTTCGGGCTCTCGGCGATCAAGGGAGTGGGAGCGGCCGCCATCGACGCCATCGGCTACGCGAAGGGGGAGGAACCGTTCGCTTCGGTCGAAGACTTTCTTTCCCGGGTCGACGTGCGCAAGGTAAACAAGAGGGCGGTAGAAAGCCTTGTCAAGGCGGGCTCCCTCGACTCCCTGGAATCCGACCGGGGGGGGGTGTTCGAAAAACTCCCGGCCCTGATGGAGACGGCACAGGAGGAGGCGCGAAGAAGGGGATCGGGCCAGTTCGCTCTCTTCGGAGGAACGATCGCCTATCCTCCCCCGCGAAAACCGGACAGCGGCCCGTCCTCCCCCACCTGGAGCAGGCGGGAGAGACTCGCCCACGAGCGGGAGGCGCTCGGATTCTACATCACCGGTCATCCGCTGGACGAGTACGCCGGGGAGATCGAGTTGTTCGCGAACGCCACCACGTCGCGCGTGCCTGCGATGGTGACGGGCGCGGAGGTGAAAATCGGAGGAATCATCAGCTCCCTTCGCCAGAAGACGACGAAACAGGGCAAGAAGATGGCGTATCTCCAGTTCGAGGACCTGGAGGGCGTCATCGAGGTGATCGTCTTCCCGGAAACCTTCCAGCAGAGCCAGGACGCCCTGTCCTGCGACGGACCGGTTTTTCTTCTCGGGCGAGTGGAGGCGGAGGATAAATCCGCCAAGGTGATCGCGATGGATATCATCCGAATGGAAAATGTCCGGGAGAAACTTGCCCGGTCCGTCCATTTCCAGATTCGTGCCGACAGGATGACTGCTGCCGACGTCCTCGACTTGCGAAAGCTGCTCGGACGCAACACGGGGGAGAAAAAGGCCTTTCTGCACCTCGTACGCGAAGGGGAATACGAGGCCGTTTTCGCACTGCCGGAAGCCTATAGCGTCGCACCCTCGCTCACGCTGGCCCGGGAGTTGCGGGTCCGGTTCGGGTACGACGTGTTGCGCCTCCATTGAAAATGGCCGAAAAGAAATCTCCCGAAAGGGCCTGGCTCGTATGGGCCCAGCGAAAACGACGGTCCGTCCCGGGAGCCCCTCCACCGACCGACCTTCTGGAAGAATTGGCAAGCCTCGTGTCGGCCGCCGGGGGAGTCGTGTTGGGGAAACGGACCCAGGCCCTTTCCTCGATGAATCCCGCCACCCTGATCGGCGAAGGAGCGCTTGCGGGCCTCCGGGAGACCGTCCGGGAAAACGACGTACATCTCGTCGTCTTCCAGAATCTCCTTCGGCCGAACCAGCAGGCCAATCTCGAAAGGGAACTGGGTGTCAAGGTTCTCGACCGCCGGGAGATCATTCTGGATATCTTCGCCCGTAGGGCGCGCAGCCGGGAAGGAATGCTCCAGGTAGAGCTCGCCCAGCTCTCTTTCCGGATGGGGCGGCTGATCGGAGGGAGGAGGGACCTGTCCCGTCTCGGCGGCGGTATCGGAACGCGGGGGCCGGGGGAAAAGAAGCTCGAGGAGGACCGTCGCCGGATCCGGACCAACATCCGGCAGGTCGAGCGGGCCCTTCACACGGTTCGGCGGACGAGAGCGCTGCACTACCGCAGGCGCAGGGAGGTGGGGTTTCCCGTGGTGGCGCTGGTGGGGTACACCAACGCCGGGAAATCCACCCTGTTCAACCGGCTCACCGGCTCCGACGTCTTCGTGGCGGACCAGCTGTTCGCCACGCTCGACCCCACCGCGCGCCGGTTTTCGCTGCCCGAAAACGACACCGCGATCCTGGTGGACACCGTGGGATTCATCCACGATCTCCCGGCCGAGCTCCGCGAAGCCTTCCTCGCCACGCTGGAGGGGATCGGGGAGGCCGATCTGCTCGTCCACGTCGCCGACGGGAGTGCGGAGAACATGGAGGAGAACATCTCCTCCGTCGAGGGGATCCTCTCCGAGCTCGGGTTTTCCGGAAAGCCTTCCCTGCTTGCCGTCAACAAGGCGGACCTGACGGGGGAAGCCGGGTACTGCCCCAGGGGGGCGGTCCGCATTTCTGCGGCGACGGGATCCGGGATCCCGGCGTTGCTCAAGAAAATGGAAGGAGAGTTATGGCTTCACCGTTCGGCGGGGAGCGGTTCGACCAGGCGCGTCTGATCAACATCGCCAACGGGCTTACCGCCACGCGCGTCCTTCTTGTTCCGCTCTTCGTCTATCTACTGATCTCCGAAAGGTTCCTGCCCGCGCTCCTGGTCTTCGCTGTCTGCGGAATAAGCGATTTACTGGACGGGCTGCTGGCAAGATCGCTCCACCAGAGGACGGTCGTGGGCTTCTACCTCGACCCCATCGCCGACAAGCTGCTCATGGCGACCTCCTTCGTTGTGCTCGCCATCGTGAAAGTCGTTCCCGTCTGGCTGTCCATCATGGTGATCACCCGCGACGTCTTCATCCTCGTGGGAAGCCTGCTTTTCCTGATTCTGCTCGAGTCGGAAGATATCGCCGCAACGATAATAAGCAAATGGAACACCGCCACGCAGATCGTGACCGTGCTCTATTTCCTGGCCATCCGGGCGTTCCCCGGGATATGGCATCTCATCCCCGCGGGAGCCGAGCCCTGGGTGACAGGGATCGTCGTCGCCGTGTGCGCCCTGTCGACCGCCGCTTCCGGGCTCCATTACCTCCTGATAGGGATCCGGAAACTCTCCCGTGCCTAAGAACGGGGACGTTCCTAAGAACTCTTCCTCACCTGCGGCGTGAGTCGCGGTCGTGGGTCCGGCTGCGAATGCCGGATCCCGGGGAACCTGGCTCCCCGGTCGGCGGCACCGTTCCCTCCGCCCGAAATGTATCCGCCCGCGATATGCGATAATGTTCTGCATCCATGAAGCGCAGCGCTGAAAATACGCTCGAGCGCGCCGCGGACCCGAACCGAAAGGACAGTGCCGGGGTCCGGGTGGAATCGGTGTCCCGGGCCTCTGTCGCGGAAGGGGCCGGCCTCGCCGCAGGAGACAGGATCCTCTCCGTGTCGGGGGAAACCGTCTCCGATCTCCTCGACCTGCATTTTCTTGCCAGCCGGAACCGGTTTCTTCTCCGGTGGGCGAAGCCGGGGGGGGAGGAGAGGGAAAAGATGATCCGCACGGCGGGAAGGCCTTTCGGGGTCTTCCCGGAACCGGTCCGGGTCCACCGGTGCCGGAACCGGTGCATCTTCTGTTTTGTCCACCAGCTCCCGAAGGGAATGCGCAAAAGCCTGTACATCAAGGACGAGGACGTCCGGCTCTCCTTCCTGCATGGGCAATACGTCACGTTCTCCGATATATCCGAGGAGGAAATCCGGAAAATCATCCGTTACCGGCTCTCCCCCCTTTATGTCTCCATCCACACGACCGACGCCCCGCTTCGAAGGCGGATGCTCGGCAATCCCCGCGCGGCGGACGTGATGGAGGTCATGCGCAGACTCGTCTCGGCCGGCATCGTACTCCACGGCCAGATCGTCGTGTGTCCGGGGATAAACGACGGGGAAGAGCTAGCGCGTTCGCTGGAGACGCTCGCCGGACTCCGGCCCGGCCTGCTGTCTGTCGCTGTGGTGCCGGTGGGGCTCACCGCACACAGGGCCGGACTTCCCCCCTTGCGGGCGGTCACACGGGAGGAGGCAAAGGCGACGCTTTCCCTGCTTGCACGGTTGCGTCGCCGTCTCGGCGACCGGGAGGGAGAGCCCTTCGCCGTGGCGGCCGACGAATATTACCTGTTGGCGGGGAAAGCGATCCCCGGACGCCGGGCCTACGGATCGTTCTCGCAGATCGGCAACGGCGTCGGCCTGCTGCGGAAATTCCTGGACGAATCGCGGGCGCTCTTCCGGCGGAAGAGGTGGAAGCGATCGGACGCAGGGGGCACGGTGATTACCGGTTTCTCATCGCACCCATATGTTATTGGATTTCTTGCGGATTTCTCCCGAAGGGCGAGGGCTCCCTTCGTCCCCCTGGCGGTTCCGAACCGTCTCATGGGGAAAAGCGTGACGGTCACCGGGCTTCTCGGGGGGAACGACATCTTGCATGCCTTGAAAGGGAAAAGAGTTTCGCGGATTTATCTCCCTTCCGTGTGCCTGAGGGACGCGGGTGATCTCTTTCTGGACAATCTGTCCCCCGCGGACATCGCCCGGGAGACGGGGGCGGAGGTGCACCTCTTCGAACCCACGCCCGCCAGGTTCTACGAAACGGTCTGCAACGCTACTATATCTATATTTTAATTGACATTTTGGGGGATGTTCACCGACAATAATATGCTCAATGGTGGTAAAGGGCGATTAGCTCAGATGGTTAGAGTACCTGCTTGACATGCAGGGGGTCACTGGTTCAAGTCCAGTATCGCCCACCATTTTATCTCCCTGCCCGGTGGAACCTATTAGACTTGCCATCGCGCCTGGGTACCGGTGTGACGGGAATTTTTTTTTTGGAACGGGAGCAATGACGCTTATCGAACTTGCCAAACAGCAGGGGAAGGCGAAGGCGGCGATCGCCGCCCGCGTCGACGGAATCCTCCGGGACCTCGCCGCGCCGGCTCCCGCGGAGGGAAAGGTCGAGTGGGTGATGCCCCAGGACCCTGACGGCATCGAAATCATGAGGCACAGCACCGCCCACGTGATGGCTGCGGCGGTAAAGGAGCTCTTTCCGGAGGTGAAGATCACGATCGGGCCGGCAATCGAAAACGGGTTCTACTACGATTTCGATGTGGAGAAGCCGTTTACCCCGGAGGACCTCGCGCGGATCGAGGAAAAAATGGAGGAGATCGTCCGGAGCGATCACCCTTTTCTTCGTGAGGAGATTTCCAAGGAAGAGGCGCTGGCGAGGTTTCCCGGTGAGCCGTACAAGGAGGAACTGCTGGCCGATATCCCCGAGACCACCGTTTCTCTCTACCGCATGGGGAACTTCCTCGACCTGTGCCGGGGGCCGCACCTTCCCAGCAGCGGCAAGGTGGGCGCGTACAAGCTCATGAACACGGCGGGAGCATACTGGCGGGGCGATTCCCGGAACAGGATGCTCACACGCATCTACGGCTGCGCCTTTGCGAAGAAAAAAGAGCTCGACGAGCACCTGCGCCTCCTGGAGGAAGTGAAGAAACGCGACCACCGAAGGCTCGGGAAGGAGCTCGACCTGTTCAGCGTGAACGAGGAGATCGGTCCGGGGTTGATCCTCTGGCACCCCAAGGGCGCGATCGTCCGCAGGATCATGGAGGATTTCTGGAGGGAAGAGCACGCCCGGGCGGGGTACGACCTCGTATTCTCCCCCCACATCGCGAAGATCGATCTTTGGAGGGTGAGCGGACACCTCGACTACTACCAACAGAGCATGTTCTCGGCCATCGGGGTGGAAGGGCAGGATTACCAGCTCAAGCCGATGAACTGCCCGTTCCACATCCTGATTTACAAGTCCCGGATGCGATCCTACCGCGACCTGCCCGTGCGCTACGCCGAACTGGGAACCGTGTACCGGTACGAGCCGTCCGGGACGCTGCACGGTCTTATGCGGGTGCGTGGGTTCACCCAGGACGATGCCCACCTGTTCCTTCGCCCCGACCAGCTGGACGAGGAGATCTTCTCCCTTCTCGATTTCACCCTTTTCGTGCTGCGCCGCTTCGGGTTCGACCGGTACGAGATCTATCTCTCCACCCGGCCGGAAGAGTACGCCGGCACGCCGGAGAACTGGGTGAAGGCAGAGGAGGCACTCCGACGGGCGCTTACCCGCAAAGGGCTCTCTTTCGAGGTGGACCCCGGGGAGGGCGTGTTCTACGGCCCGAAAATCGACATCAAGATCAAGGATGTGCTCGGCCGATCCTGGCAGTGCTCGACGATCCAGGTCGATTTCAACAATCCGGACCGGTTCGAGGTGACGTATATCGGGGATGACGGGACGGAGCACCCCGCCATCATGATCCACCGGGCGCTCATGGGTTCCCTGGAGAGGTTCTTCGGTGTCCTTATCGAGCATTACGCCGGCGCCTTCCCTCTCTGGCTGGCGCCCGTCCAGGTCGACGTTCTCCCTGTCACGGACCGGCATGTCGATTACGCGCAGGAGGTGATTTCCGCGCTCCGCGCTGCCGGGTACCGGGCGGAGGGGGATGTCCGCAACGAGAAACTCGGGTACAAGATCCGCGAATCCCAATTGAAGAAGGTACCGTTCGCTCTGGTGATCGGCGACCGGGAAGTTACGGGCCACCAGGTGTCCCCGCGCAGGCGGGGAGGGGAACAGCTTCCGCCAGTGTCCGTCGAGGAGTTCCTCGGGACGCTGCGGGGGGAAACAGAAGATTCGGAGCCATAAAGGAGGGAGCCATAGCAAAGGAATCGAGAATCAACGATCAGATCCGCGTCCCCAAGGTCCGCCTCGTAGGTGCCGACGGGGAGCAACTGGGAATCGTTTCCGCCGAGGAAGCGTTGCAGAAGGCGAAAAATCTCGACCTTGATCTCGTGGAGGTGGCGCCGAGTGCGGATCCTCCCGTCTGCCGGATCATGGATTACGGCAAGTTCAAGTACATGCAGAGCAAGCGGGAGCAGGAGGCGCGCAAGAAGCAGACCGTCATCCAGGTCAAGGAGATCAAGGTCAGGCCCAAGACCGACGAGCACGACCTGAACGTGAAGATCCGGAACATCCGGAGGTTCCTCGAGGAGGGGGACAAGGTGAAAGTAACGGTGCGCTTCCGGGGCAGGGAAATGTCCTACGCTTCGCAGAGCGGGTTCGAAAAGCTGAAGCATATCGTGGCGGAGGTCGCCGAACTCTCCAAGGTCGAAAGCCCTCCGAAGATGGAAGGGAGGACGATGATGACGATCGTAGCCCCGATCGCACCGAAGCGAAAACCCGAAACACAGGGGAAGCCGGAAAAATCCGTGGGGAAAGCCCCCAAACGTAAGGAGAAGAGGACGGAAGCTCCGACGGAGAAACAGACGGAGGCTTCGACGGGAAAACAGGAGGAAGGGTAATGCCGAAAATGAAGAGCAACCGCGGTGCGAAGAAGCGCTTCTCCGCCACGGGAGGAGGCGGGATCCGCAGGGCCAAGGCGGGAAAGAGCCACATCCTCAGCGGGAAGTCGAGAAAGCGGAAACGGAGGCTCAAGAAGTCCCCGCTGGTGCACCCCACCAACGAAAAATCGATCCGGCGCCTACTGCCGTACCTGTAGGCTGCGGGAAGAAGAGGTAGAGAGCCATGCCACGCGCGAAACGAGCGGTTCATTCGCACAAGAAACGCCGGAAGGTGCTCAAGGCAGCAAAGGGGTTCCGGGGAGGTCACGGGCGGCTGCTTCGTTCCGCCAAGGAGGCCGTCGCGCGCGCCCATCAGTATGCGTACCGGGACCGGCGAACGAAGAAACGGGAATTCCGGGCGCTCTGGATTACCCGGGTGAACGCCGCGGCCCGGGAGAACGGCCTCTCGTACAGCCAGTTCATCTTCGGGCTGAAGAAAGCGGGGATCGAAATCGACCGGAAGGTCCTCGCGGACATCGCCGTCGCCGACGCGGCCGGATTCCGTTCCCTGGCCGAATCCGCCCGGGCCGGGCTCGGGTAGGAAAGGCGCTTTCTTCTTGCCCGACACGACCGAACAGATCGCACTCCTCGCCGAGGAAGGCCAGCGGGCGATTTCGGCCGCCAGGACGGAGAGCGATCTCCTCGACGCAAAGGGTCGGTATTTCGGCAAGAAAGGGGCTATTTCCGAATTCCTCAAGGGCGTTGCCGCCCTTCCCATGGAGGAACGAAAGAGGGTCGGCGCAGCGGCAAACGAGGCGAGGGCGAACCTGGAAGTCTCCTTCAGCCGCAGACTCGAAGAGATCCGAGAAAAGGAGAGAGTGGCGCGCGAAGGGATCGAGCGGATCGATGTGACCCTGCCCGGCCGGGTCCCCATCTTCGGTCACCGCCACCCGATTTCCCGGACCATGACGGAAATCATCGCCATATTCCAACGCCTGGGATTCTCGATCCGCGGCGGGCCGGAGATCGAGAAGGACTATTACAACTTCGAGGCGCTCAACATCCCGAAAGACCACCCGGCGCGGGACATGCAGGACACGTTCTACATCGACTGGCCGGGCGGGGACCTCGTCCTCCGGACGCACACGTCGCCGATCCAGATCCGGGCGATGGAGACAATGCGGCCGCCTGTGCGCGTGATCGCCCCGGGCGCCGTGTACCGCTGCGATTCCGACGTTACTCACAGCCCCATGTTCCACCAGGTCGAAGGATTTGCCGTCGACAGGAGCACCACGATGGCGGACCTCAAAGGGCTGCTGACGGAATTCTGCCGGATGATGTTCGGCGAGGGGAAGCCGCTCCGTTTCCGGCCGAGCTTTTTCCCGTTTACCGAGCCCTCGGCGGAAGTCGATATCCGCTGCGTCATTTGCGGGGGCTCCGGATGCCGTGTATGCAAGGACTCCGGATGGCTCGAGATCCTCGGATGCGGGATGATCGATCCGGCCGTCTACGGGTTCGTCGGGTACGACCCGGAGGAATACACGGGCTTTGCCTTCGGCATGGGCGTGGAGCGCATCGCGATGCTGCGGCACGGGATCAGCGATATACGCCTCTTTTTCGAAAACGACCCCCGATTCCTGTCGCAGTTCTGAAGATGACCTAAGGACCGGTGAGCGGACGACGGTGAAAGTTCTCTATTCCTGGCTTAAGGAGTTCGTGGATACGCGCCTCTCCCCCCGGGAGGTCCGGGACGCTCTCACGACGGCGGGCGTGGAGGTATCCTCCTGCCGTTATCTTGGGGAGGGGATGGAGGACGTGGTGGTCGCCCGAATCCTCGAGGTGGGTCCCCATCCGGGCGCGGACAAGCTTTCCCTTTGCCGCGTGACGGACGGCAAGGCGGAATACCGGATCGTCTGCGGCGCAAAAAACATGAAAACCGGCGATGCGGTGGCTCTTGCGCGGGTAGGCGCAACGCTGCCCGCCGGCATGCAGATCGGAAAAGCGAAGATCCGCGGCCAGATTTCGGAAGGGATGCTCTGCTCGGAACAGGAGCTCGGGCTGGCGGAGGAATCCCCCGGGATCTTGATTCTCCCCGCCGATTCGCAGGAGGGAATGCCGCTCGCCCCCGCGATCGGCATGGCCGATTGGCTCCTCTCCGTCGAGATCACCCCCAACCGCGGGGACTGCCTCAGCGTGCTCGGCGTGGCCCGGGAGGTCGCCGCGATCACCGGGGAAAATGTTGTCCTCCCGAAGGTCTCTTTTGCGGAGGATGGACCCCCAGTCGCGGAGATCGCCTCCGTCGCAGTGACGGACATGGACCTCTGCCCCCGCTACTCCGCCCGCGTCATCACGGACGTGACCATCGCCCCCTCACCGCCCGGAATCCAGCGCCGGCTTGCGCTGTGCGGCGTCCGCCCGATAAACAACATCGTGGACATCACCAACTACCTGCTTCTCGAACTCGGCCAGCCGATGCATGCGTTCGACCTCGACCGCATCGCCGGTAACCGCATCGACGTTCGCAAGTCCGGAACCCCGCGCACGTTCACGACGCTTGACGGGACGGCACGGGAGATCCTGCCACAGATGCTGCTCATCTGGGACGCGGAGGGGCCGGTGGCAGTGGCCGGCGTGATGGGAGGGCAGAACACCGAGGTGCTCCCGGAAACCGGGAGGGTCCTGTTCGAGAGCGCGCATTTCACACCCGCCTCCATACGAGCCACGGGAAGACGGCTCGGGTTGTCCACCGAGTCCTCCTACCGCTTCGAGCGGGGCGTGGACCCGTCCGGCACGATGTACGCTGCCGACCGGGCCATTTCGCTTCTGACCGGGTTCGCCGATTTCCGGGTGTCGGCGGGATCGTTCGACATCGGGGGAGACCGGGAGTACCGAAGGACGGTGCCGTTCCGTCCCGCGCGCGTTGAACGTGTCATAGGACGCAACTATCCTGACCGGGAATGCGCGGATGTTCTTACGCGCCTCGGGTTCCCCGTGAAGGACCGGGGAAAGGGAACGTGGGAAATTACCGTCCCCGCGAACCGGTTCGACATCGAAAGGGAGATCGATCTCGTCGAGGAGATCGCCCGGCTTTCCGGATACGACACGATACCTACTACGTACCCGGAATCGGAAGCGCCCGACTTCTCCCGGGACGACCGGTTGGCCGCGGAAGTGGAGAGTGTGTCGGAGTTCCTGCGCACGGAGGGCTTTTCACAGGCGATCAACTTCTCATTCGTCTCCGGGAAAGAATGGGAAAAGCATGCCTCCCTTCTGGGGTTCGATCCATCCGACGCGATGAGGGTGGCCAACCCGATATCCGAGGACACCACCCTCATGAGACCCCATCTGCTCATGGGGCTACTTCACAACGTGGAGGGAAGCATTCGCCGTTTCATCGACGACATCCGGATGTTCGAGGTGGGAAAGGCCTTCGGGAAATCGTTTGCCGAAGGTCATTTCGAGGAGCTCCGTATCGCGTTTGTCATGTATGGACGCAGAATGCCCGGCACCTGGAGCGGGGCCGGTGAAACGGTCGACTTCTACGATGCCAAGGGAGTAGCCGAATCGATTCTTACCCTTCTGGGAGCAAAGCCGTTTCACTTCGTGCCGACGGTCTCGCGTCCCTTTCTCGAACCCGGGAAGTCCTCGGAAATAGGGAAGGATGGAGAAGCGATCGGCTGGGTAGGCGCCGTCAGGAGGGAACTGCTGTCCGCCCTGGAAATCCCGGGGGCTGCCTACTACGGGGAGATCCGGGTCCACAAGGCGCTGTCGGCGCCCGTTGCGATACAGTACCAGGCGATACCCCGGTTTCCTCCGGTATTCCGGGATATTGCCTGTGTCTTCCCCATGAGCATACCGGTGGGGGATGTGCTGGCCATGGTCCGGGAGCTTTCGCCCGAGATCCGCGAGGCGGAAGTTTTCGACGTATATACGGGGGAGAAGATCGGCGCCGGGAGGAAGAGCGTCGCATTCCGGGTGCGGATCCAGGCGGAACAGAGAACCTTGACGGACGCCGATGTCCATAGTATACATACCAAAGTAGTAAATCTATTGGAGAATCGGTTCGGCGGTACGATCCGAACGTCGTAATTACTACCAAAAGGGGGCTGGCGATGACGAAGGCTGACCTGGTGGAGATTGTTTACGAAAAAGTAGGCGGCCTCTCGAAGAAAGAATCGCAGGATATCGTCGAGACGATCTTCGATACGATGAAGGATATCCTGAAAAGCGGGGAAAAAATCAAGATTTCCGGATTCGGAAATTTTATCCTGCGCGACAAGCGTCCTCGCAAGGGAAGAAATCCCCAGACGGGCGACGACATCCAGATCACGGCGCGCCGCGTACTCACCTTCCGGCCCAGCCAGATCCTGAAGGCGCACATCAACGAAGAAAACTCGTAGGCCGTCTCCGGGGGCAGCAGTGGCAGTTCCCACAATCCCGGACAAGTTCTACTTTAAAATTGGAGAGGTAAGTTCTCTTCTGGGCGTGAAGCCTTACGTGGTCAGGTTCTGGGAGACGGAATTCGACCTGACGCCCGCGAAGAATCGCTCCAAGCACCGCGTCTACAAACGGCACGAGGTCGAGACGCTTCTCGAAATCCGCAAGCTCCTTTACGACGAACGATTTACGATCGAGGGAGCGCAGAGAAAGTTAAAGGAACGGATGAAGGATAAGAGCAAGCAGCTCGGTTTGAGCTTGGAAGATAAGAAGCACCGGGCCGCTCTTCTGAAAGTGAAGAAAGATCTGGAGAAGATCCAGGAGATGTTGGGGAAGTGATTCGCAATTGAATCCCGCCAACCACCCCCCCAACCATGCTTGGCCCGGGGAACGGGGAGAACGCCCCTGGGGCCATTACCTCGTCCTTTACGAGGAGGAGGGTTGCAAGGTCAAGAAGTTTCTCGTGCGCCCGGGGAAGCGTCTGAGTCTGCAGAGGCACCGGCACCGCTCCGAGCACTGGCATGTCGTT
>DATHRT010000225.1:0-2125 GCA_035464915.1 Candidatus Limnocylindria bacterium | reverse complement strand
GCGAACGCCGGGAGAGGTCGGCTTGAATTTCTTGATTCCCATGTCAGCGGCTCCTTGCCTATTCGCGTGTTACACGCCTTCGAAGAACTCGATCTTGTCGCCCGGCTTGAGCACCACGACGGCTTGCTTCCAGGACGGACGCCTTCCGACAATCCGGCCCCTCGTCTTCGTCTTTCCGAGTACATTCATCGTCTTGACCTCGATTACCTTTACCTTGAACAGCTTTTCGACCGCCTCCTGGATCTGTTTCTTGTTCGCCCGGGGGTCCACGGCAAACGAGACCGCATTGGAAATCTCCTTCAGCAATGTCGCTTTTTCCGTGATCAGCGGCCGCTTCAGAACGTCCGTGATGTTCATTTCCCCAGCACCTCGACAATTTTTTCGAATGCGGGCCGCGTCAGCACGAGCTGTTCGTACGACAGGATGTCGTACACGTTGAGAGCGGAAACGGAAAGCACCTTGAAGGACGAGAGGTTGCGAATTCCGAGATGCAACGCTTCGTCCGGCGCCTCCGTCACCAGAAGGGCATGGGATAGACCGAGCTTCCCGGCGAGTTTCAGGAACTCCTTGGTCCGAGGCCCCGGAAGGTCCAGGTTGTCCACCAGCAGGATCCTGTCTTCACTGGCCCGGGCGCTCAGGGCGCATCGGAGAGCGGCTTTCATGGTCTTCCGGTTCACCTTCTGTTTGTAGCTGCGGGGGTGCGGTCCGAAGACCGTGCCTCCGCCGCGGAGCAGGGGCGAACTGCTTGTCCCCATGCGGGCGCGGCCGGTGCCCTTCTGTCGATATGGTTTTCTCCCCCCCCCGGCGACGTCCTTCCTGGTCTTCGTCGAGGCGGTCCCCGATCGGCTCGCGTTCCTCTGGGCCACGACCACCTGATGGAGCAGGTGCGTCTTCACCGCAGCCCCGAAAACGGATTCCGGCAATTCGACCGTCTCCTTGACCTGCCTTTCCTTGTCGAAAAGTTTCACGGTGGCCATTTCGCGCTCCTTACTGTCCGTTGCCTTTCTTGATGGCGCGTCGCACGAAGACGAGCCCGTTCTTGGCACCCGGGACCGCCCCCCGGACCAGCAAAAGGTTTTTCTCCGGCTGGATGGCGACAACCCGCAGGTTGAGAACCGTGACGCGCTCGTTCCCGTAATGGCCGCCCATCTTCATGTTCTTGAATACGCGGGAGGGCCAGGAGGACCCGCCGATGGAGCCGGGGGCGCGGTGAAACATCGAACCGTGGGATCCCCGTCCTCCCTTGAATCCCCACCGTTTCACCACTCCCGCGAATCCCCGCCCCTTCGTCTGTCCTGTGACGTCGACGAAATCCCCCTCCCGGAAGATGTCGACCCGGATTTCCTGGCCGACCTCCAGAGAGGAATCGGAATCGACACGGAGTTCCCGGAGGGCGCCGAACGCACCCTTCCCCGCCTTCTGGATATGGCCGAGCATCGGTTTGTTGACGCGATGCGCCTTCTTCGACCCGAACCCGATCTGGACAGCATCGTACCCGTCGCTCTGTCTCTTTTTTCTCTGGACAATAGTGCAGGGGCCTGCCTCGATCACCGTCACGGGGACGACTCTCCCCTGCGCGTCGAAGACCTGGGACATTCCCAATTTCTTCCCTAGGATTCCGGTAGTCATGATTTGCACCTTATTCATCGGTTTACGATGCCTAAAGCTTGATCTCCACTTCCACTCCTGCCGGGAGATCGAGTTTCATGAGTGCATCGATCGTTGCTGCCGGCGGCTCGTGGATATCCAGCACGCGCTTGTGCGTCCGGATCTCGAATTGCTCCCGGCTTTTCTTGTCGACGTGCGGCGATCGGTTCACGGTGAATCTCTCGATCCTCGTGGGCAGGGGTATCGGACCCGCCACCTTCGCCCCCGTCTGCTTCGCCTTTTCGACGATCTCGCCGGTCGCCTTGTCCAGCAGCTTGTAATCGAACGCTTTCAAGCGGATGCGAATCTTCTGATGTTCCATCGCCAAGGGGTCTCCCTCTTCTTCGTTATTCCACGATTTCCGAAACGACGCCGGCCCCCACGGTGCGTCCGCCCTCCCGGATCGCGAACCGCAGCTCCTTCTCCATCGCCACCGGGGTGATCAGCTCCACCGTCAGCCCCACGTTGTCCCCCGGCA
>DATHRT010000224.1:0-1569 GCA_035464915.1 Candidatus Limnocylindria bacterium | reverse complement strand
TTCTAGGAAACGAGGCGGGCTATTGAAGAACATCATCGTTGTCGGCGCCCAGTGGGGCGACGAGGGCAAGGGGAAAGTCGTCGACATCTATTCCGAGTTCGCCGACACGGTCGCGCGTTCCACCGGGGGAAACAACGCCGGCCACACGCTCGTGGTCCGGGGGGAGAAGCACATCTTCCATCTGATCCCGTCCGGGATTTTGCACCCGGGGAAGAAGTGCGTGATCACGAACGGAGTGGTCATCGACCCGCGGGTGCTTCTCTCGGAGATCGACAAGCTCAAGTCCCGCGACTACCTCAAGGACGACGCCCAGCTCAAGGTCAGCGAACTGGCCCACATCATTCTCCCGTACCATGTCGTCCTCGACCGGGCGCAGGAGGAAAAGCTGGGACGCCGGAAGATCGGCACGACGTCCCGGGGAATCGGCCCCTGCTACGAGGACAAGATCGCCCGCACCGGGATCCGGGCGTGCGACCTGGTCCGCCCCGAAACCTTCGCGGAAAAGCTTCGCGCCAACCTGGAACGGAAGAACTTCCTCCTCAAGAATTACTACGGCGCGGAGGAGATCGACTTCCAGAGCACGCTGGGCGAGTACCTCGCCTACGGGGAGCGTCTCCGTCCGTACCTGATCGACACCTCCCTGTTCCTGAACGAGGAGATCCGACGGGGTGCGAAAGTGCTTTTCGAGGGGGCCCAGGGGACGCTGCTGGACATCGACCACGGGACGTACCCGTTCGTCACCTCGTCCAACACAACGGCCGGCGGTCTGTGCCCCGGGTCGGGCGTCGCCCCGACGAAAATCAGCGGTGTGATCGGCGTCGCCAAGGCCTACATTACCCGCGTGGGAGGCGGCCCGTTCCCCACGGAGCTGTTCGACGACGAGGGGCAGAAGATCCGGGACCGCGGGGGCGAGTACGGGGCGACCACGGGGCGCCCGAGGCGGTGCGGCTGGTTCGACGCTCCCGTCGCCCGCTACGCCCATCGGCTGAACGCCTTGAGCGGCATCGCGCTCACCAAGCTCGACGTCCTTT
Source organism: Candidatus Limnocylindria bacterium (assembly GCA_035464915.1). GTDB lineage: Bacteria > Desulfobacterota > Deferrimicrobia > Deferrimicrobiales > Deferrimicrobiaceae > CSP1-8. The sequence continues at coordinate 538 of DATHRT010000224.1, read as the reverse complement.
CCGGGCTCCCCCTTGTCAAGGTGTGCATCGCCTACGAGATCGACGGGGTTCGGAGGGAGGACATCCCCATTACCCTCTCCGAGTTCGAGAGGGCGGTGCCCGTATACGAGGAGTTGGAGGGTTGGAAAGAGGATCTGTCGGATGCCCGTGAGGTGGGCGACCTGCCGAAGGCCGCCCAGAAGTACGTTCGGAGGCTCGAGGAGCTGACCGGCGTGGAGGTCTTGCTGATCTCCGTCGGCGCCGACCGAAACCAGACCATCCTGCGGAAAAACCCATTCCGCGCTTGACACTTCCGCCCCAGGGTCTTTACCATGGAATATTTCCGGGGAGCCCATAGCTCAGTTGGTAGAGCATCTGACTTTTAATCAGAGGGCCGCAGGTTCGATCCCTGCTGGGCTCACCACCCACGCGTCCCCATCGTCTAGTCTGGCCAAGGACACCGCCCTTTCACGGCGGCGACGGGGGTTCAAATCCCCCTGGGGACGCCAATCTTTTCCCACCGTTCCTCGACGGGGATTTGAACCGGAGACGCCGCCGA
>DATHRT010000223.1:0-6502 GCA_035464915.1 Candidatus Limnocylindria bacterium | reverse complement strand
ATATCATGTGTTACATTAGATGAAGCTTTACAGAAAATCGATGATATTGAGCAATTGCCTTTCATTTCAACGGGGTCCTGGATAGACGGAACGTTCAAGATCTGGATAGGGCACCCGGAAGACCGCGCGGCGTGGGAGATGCTGTCCCACGCCAGAGCCCTCTGGCAGACGCACGCCGACCGGATGGCAGATGCCGGCCTTCCGCAAACAGAAGCCATGGCCGCGGCCTACGATCATTTGCTGGCCGCGGAAGGTTCGGACTGGTGCTGGTGGTACGGGGACGAGCATTTCACCCCCCACGGACCGGAGTTCGACCACCTCTTCCGAAGTCATTTGAAGGCGGCCTACCGAAAGCTCGGAGAGAATCCGCCCGATTCGATCGATATCCCCATCATCCGGCCGGAAAAAATTTCCGAGGACACGGACTGTTTCCAAAGGATAAGAACGTATATCTACCCGAAAATAGACGGGAAACTAACTTTGTACTACGAATGGAGCCCGGCGGCGCGGTATTACCCCCGTCCGGAGATCGGAACGATGCACCGGGCTTCCGCCATAACTCTGGAATGCCTGTATTTCGGGTTTGACGAGGCAAATGTCTATCTCCGTCTTGATTTTCACCGATTCGTTTTCGACATACCGGAAGTGTTCGAATCCGAAATCTTCTTCCCGGAGAAGAACAGGAAGATCCACCTGGTCCTTTCTCCGTCTACGTATACCGCCAGCGCGTCGATCGGGGAGATAGGAGAGGTTGCCTCATCCCGCGAAACGTCCGCTGCGCCTGACGCGCTCCGGGCGGAGTTCCACAAAGTGCTGGAACTCGGTGTGTCGTTTCAGGAACTCGGATGCGCGGACGACGAGAAGATCGAATTCTTCCTTACGATCGTGCGCCCGGGCGCGGCCGGAGAGCGGTGGCCCATGTACGGGACGTTCAAAGCGGACCTCCCCGGGAAAAACTTCGATGAACGCATGTGGGAAGTGTGATTCAGGCGAATTGGTGCGCTGGCCTTACGTCTGGTAATGTATATTATGTCAAATTGAGTCCAGAGAGGTGGATCATCCAGCTTTCCGTGAGACCACGAACTTCCACCCCATGAACAGGGGGCTCACCTTTTCCGTCAGTCTGTCGCACAGATCCCGGATCAAAGGTATTCGCTCGATATAGGGAACCTTGGGGAAAATACCGGCCGATTGCGCGGGGATACTCAGAAAATCAAAAAGATATTCGTTAGTTATCTCGAAGCGGTAATCGATCTGGGAGGTTTTGAACCCCTTCCTGGGGGTAAGGCACTTCATCAGTTCTTCATAGGATACGGTACCGTACTGGTATTTCAGATCGGGAATCGTCCGGGAGATGGCGTTCCGTCCTTTCGTGTTGAAAAGGCCGTCGTAGTAGCTGATCGCAAGCACTCCCCCAGGAAGGATCAGCTTGCACGCCTGCTCGATCGATTCCCTGTAATTGGGAAGGAGAAAGATCGATGCGGTATAAAATACCGCATCGAACGCCTCGTGAAAGTATTGCGACAGTTTTTCCGCGTCCCCGCGGACAAAATAGACCCCCTCCTTCCCCTGCATTCTCTCCCTTGCCTTGATGAGCATGGGCTCCGAAATATCGATCGCGTAAACGATCGGCGGCGTCTTCAGGGATTTGTAGATCGCAAGGGTGGAAATTCCGGTCCCGCACCCCACATCCAGGACACGCTTGGGCGCGAACGGCGCGTTCATCTCGCAAAGCTTTTTCGTCAACGTTTCGAAGAGGCGGTGTTTTTCCTCGAACGTGTCGTAAACTCCTGCGCTCTGGTCGAAATTCCGCTCCACGGCCAGCTTGAATCGTTTCCCGGGATCTTCTTTATTATTCATCGCTACCATTATACTTTCTTCAGCGGGTCGAAAAGTTTCTGAAATTCCTCCATGGCGTACCGGTCGGTCATTCCTGCGATGTAATCGCAGACCACCCGCTTCGTTCCGTCGTGCTCCAGGCGGGCGAAGATATGGGGAGGAAGCTGCTCGGGGCGCCCGCAATAGGAATGGAAGAGATCCCCGATGACGCGACGCGCCTTCTGCTCCATGCGGATCACACGGTAGTTTCCGTACATTTCCTTCAACAGATACGATTTCAACTCCTTGTTCTTGCCGTGCATTTCGGTGTCGAAAGCGATACATTTTTTCCGCGTCGTACGCCCCTCGTCCGGGGATCGTACGCCGGATCTTTCGAGCAGAACGTGGGAAGACCGGATCAGATTCCCTGTTAGAGCAGAAATAACGAAAGAAATCGCTCGGGAACGTAGGATATCTTCATCTATTGAGTGATGTTCTTTTCGAACGGTTCGGACCGCATCGCGCCACAGCTCCACGGACTCCAGGCCCGTCACCGTGAGCATACCCGAACGGATCCCATCGTCCACGTCGTGGCTGCTGTAGGCGATCTCGTCTGCAATGTCCGCGACCTGGGCTTCGAGCGTCGGATATCCCGGGAGCTGGAATTCCGGCACCGGAGGGGGATTGTCATATTGGGAGCTGTGCTTGCAGATCCCCTCCCGGACCTCGTAGGAGAGATTGACCCCGTCGAAAGCGGGATACCGTTTCTCGAGGACGTCGACCACACGCAGGCTCTGAAGATTGTGCTCGAAGCCCCCCTCCCCTTTCATCAGCTGGTCCATCATGCGTTCTCCCGCATGCCCGAAGGGCGTATGCCCCAAGTCGTGGGCCAGCACAATGGCCTCGGTAAGATCTTCGTTCAGGCGAAGCGCACGCGCGATGGAGCGCGCTATCTGGGAAACCTCGATGGTGTGGGTGAGACGGGTCCGGTAATGGTCCCCCTCGTGGTTCACGAAAACCTGTGTCTTGTATTCCAGGCGACGGAATGCGGCGGAGTGGATGACCCGATCCCGGTCCCGCTGGAAGGCAGATCGGAACGGATCTTCCGGTTCCGGGAACCTTCTCCCGCGGGATTCACCGCTTTTTACGGCATAGGATGCAATGCGTACCGCTTCCTGGCGTTCGAATTCCCGCCGGTCAAGCATGCTCTTTCACGACTACGCGATTCTTTCCCATATTTTTAGCAAGGTAGGTCGCCTCGTCTGCAAATTTTACCATCTTTTCCTCGGTTGCGTCCCCCTTGTTCGTTGAATAGATTCCTATGCTCACGGTGAGATGGCCTCCTTCGCCGGAAGGTTCCAGGAAGTTGTGCTGGGCGATTTCCGTCTTGATCCGCTCTGCGAGCATCAATGCACCGGAAGGGACCGCCTCAGGCAGGATGACCCCGAATTCCTCACCTCCGTATCTGGCCACGACGTCGTTGGCGCGGACGCACCCGCGCAATATATCGGCGATCTTCTTGAGGGCGAAGTCCCCCGCCAGATGCCCGAAACCGTCGTTGAACTCCTTGAAATTATCAACGTCCACCATGAGGAGGGAGACGCTGTGTCCGTAGCGTCTGGCGCGCGCGAGTTCCCTGCCGAGGGACTGGTAGAACTCCCGGTGGTTCGCCACGCCCGTCAGGCCGTCGGTAATCGACATCTTCCTGGTTTTTTCGTTCAGTTCGACCAGATCCAGGGCGATTGCCGCCTCCTTGACGAGCGTGATGATCGATTCCGTGGTCTCCTGGCAGATCCTGCGTCCCGCGGGATGACTCCGCACCACCAGAATCGCGGACGCGGCGAACATCTCGCACCGGACACACTCTTTCCGCTTTTCCTCCGAATCCTCCGATTCGTGGAACCGGCAGGTCGCAAATCCCGCGATCCAGCATTTGCTGTCCTCGAGCTTATAGGCGGGACATTCGAGATGTCCACACGCCTTGACCTCGGAACACTTACGGCTGGGTTTCTTGGTCAGCGGCACCAGGAACGCCGGTCCCTCCCCCAGAATAACCCGGTCCTCGCGGCAGGTTTTCTGCCCGTCCAGAGAAGAAAAAATCGCCGCGTGCCCGCTCCAGACAGAGCGCGCCAGAATCGAACCTTCATCCCAACTGGGGATCCGGATCACCGAACTGCCGACCCCGTTCCCCGTGTTTCCGAACACGATGTCTCCCTTCTCATCAAGGATGCCGAGGACCGCCCAGGGGAACCCGAATCCGTCCCGCACGCCTGTGAGGAGGGTTTCGAAGACTTCATGGGACTGGCGGGACTGGAGCATCTTTTTGGTGAACCGGTGATGGCTGTGCAGGTCCTTATGCGCTTCGGTGATCTCGCGGATACGCTCTTCCATCTCCTCCCGTGCCTGGTTCACCGCCGCCCCCATGTCCACACGGTACCTGTCAAGCCGGCGCAATGCGGCGACTGCCGTCGCGCGGGGATCGGCCGGATCGGGGAGGCTGCCCCCGTGTAAACGTACCGCATCCCCCAGTATCCGGACAGCGTCTTCCGAGGAAGAAAGATAGGCGCGAAGCAGGAGCAGGAGAACTCCGGTGAGCAGGGCGAAGCTGGCCGCGGCGGCCATTGGTCCGAACCCCGACGGGACTCCGGGCGATCGCGCGGAGTCGAAGAACCCCGCGCCCGGGGAATCCACGGAAGACAGGAGCGCAAGAACGACCCCCACGAGAATCATCAGGGTCCCCCCCCACAAGAACCGTTGTTGCATGCGTCCTGGCTCCTGATTCACCAAGTATGCGAATTCCTCTTTGCCAAGGATAAAGTGTCTATCTTTCTTTACGGAAATCTCGCGAAAAAGTTTACGGGAAACCCTTACAGATACCGAAGGGACCGAAAGAGGTCGAGAATGCTTTCGCAGGCTTCCCGGGAGGAGGACAGCCAGGCCCGATAGGCTTCCAACGCGCCACCCCACCCCGCCGAGACGCCGGGCGCCATCAGGCAGGGAATCCAGAGGAGAAGGAAAAACAGAACGACCGCCGCCGAGAACACCCTCCCGCTGCGGCGCAGGTCCGGCTGCCCCGCCATGAACCCTTCGGTGGAGAAAAGAATATGCATTGTGAAGAGGAACGAGGCCGCCGCAAGGTAGATATCCGGCACCCAGGGGGAAGCGTGCCGGAACACCAGGGCCGGGATTCCGATTCCCACGCTGTACAGGGGGAAGATGTAAGGTGCGAGGTCGATCATCACGTTTGTCCGGTCCAGCACCACCTTTCCGCCGTCTTTCGACGAGATGTGGAACTGGTGGATCTTGCGGAAAAAGATCTTGGCAAGCACAAGGTGGGAGAACTCGTGACCCCACAGGTACAGCCGTTCCGGCTTGCGCAGAAAAAAGTGGATCAGGAGATAGACCAGAGCGCCGCCCAGGACGATCCAGCCCTCCTCCCCCGTCGCCAGTCGGCCGGCAGCCGCAGGGAATGTGTAGAGGAGAATGCCGTCGGCGATCAGAAGCGGAATCCCGGCCAGGGAAAAGAGAAATACCCTCACGACCGGTCCCATGCCGGAGAGAATGTGCCATCGTTTATGGAAATAGAATGGTACTTCATTGCCGGAAACAAACTTGTTTACAATAGTCCAGCATTATGTTATTTTCCTTGATGAAAAATCCTTAAAATGGTGTTCTGAAAGGCATTGCCGCGTTGGAACATTTCCCGAATATCCTCAAAACGCGCGATATCGCCATTCTTTTGGACATGAGCCCCGACGCGGTCAACGACATGGCCCGCAAGGGGGTGCTCAAAGGGTACAAGAGCGGCAACCAGTGGCGCTTCCGTCGGAAGGATATCGAAAGGTTCCTCGACAGGGAAGGAAGGAAAATGGCGCCCCCGGGGTGACTCGAACACCCGGCAAACGGTTTAGGAAACCGCTGCTCTATCCGCCTGAGCTACGGGGGCGTTTCCCCTGACATCCGCCCTCTTTCCCCTACTCGGTGAACTTGAGCAGGGAAAACACCTTCTGCCCCTTCAGTTTCTCGCGCCCGCGAAGATCGGTCAACTCGGCCAGGAAGCAACATTCTAGTATATCGGCGCCCAGCCGTTTCAATAAACCCGCCACGGCCCCGACCGTTCCTCCCGTGGCAAGAACGTCGTCGGCCACGACCACCTTCATTCCGGGCCGTATCGCATCCTCGTGGATCTCGAGCCGGTCTTTTCCGTACTCGAGGGCGTACTCCGCCGCGACCGTCTTGTGCGGAAGCTTCCCGGCTTTTCGCACGAGGATGACGCCCACTCCCAGCTTATAGGCCATCGCCGCGCCCATCACGAACCCGCGAGCCTCGATCCCGACCACGGCTTCCACGCCCTTGTCGAAGTGGCGGTGCGCCATGAGGTCGATCGCCCGCTGGTAGGACGCCGGGTCGGACAGCAGCGTCGTGATGTCCTTGAACTGGATTCCCTTTATCGGGAAGTCCGGTATGTTTCGTATACGTCTTTTCAGGGCCTTCATCGCCTGCTGCCCGCCCTTTCCAGGTATTTTTCCGGGTCCACCGCGGTTCCTCCTGCCCGAAGCTCGAAGTGAAGGTGCGTCGTCGTGGCGTTTCCGGTCTCCCCTACCGTCCCGATCACGCCTCCGGATGCGACGGCGTCCCCCGATCTCACGCGGATGCGGCGCAGATGCCCATACAGCGTCGTGAC
>DATHRT010000222.1:0-4520 GCA_035464915.1 Candidatus Limnocylindria bacterium | reverse complement strand
GCCGGAAAGGACGGTGCCATCCGGCATGTCATGTCCGGTGTCAATCCGCAAGGCTGCCAGGTGTTCAGTTTCAAACAGCCGAGCGCCGAAGAACTGGAGCATGATTTTCTCTGGCGCACGACGCGGCGCCTGCCGGAACGCGGGCGGATCGGCATCTTCAATCGCTCCTATTACGAGGAGGTGCTCGTCGTTCGCGTGCATCCCGAGATTCTCCACAGCCAGGGCATACCGCCCACCCTGCTTGACGGAGAAGCTGTCTGGCAGGAGCGGTACCAATCCATCGTGGATTTGGAAAGCCACCTTCATCGAAACGGGACCCGGATTATCAAATTCTTTCTACACCTGTCGAAGGAAGAACAGCGAAAGCGCTTTCTGAAGCGCATCGATGAACCGGAAAAGAACTGGAAATTCAGCCTTGGTGACATCGAAGAGCGGAAATTGTGGGACCGTTATATGAAGGCCTACGAGGCTTGCCTAAGCAAAACCAGCACGCGAAACGCGCCCTGGTATGTCGTGCCGGCCGACGACAAGGAGAACGCGCGGCTGATCATTTCCCGGGTCTTCCTCGGCACGCTCAAAGAACTCAAGATGAGCTACCCTGAGCTGACCAATGCGCAGCGAAAGGAATTACAATCAATCCGCAAGCTGCTGGCAAAGTAAAATCCCGGCAAGAAAGATTTGCTCGAAGAGCATGACCCTCCTCCCGGAAATCGGTCCGGATGGAAGGTTTTCTTTTAAACCGTAATCCGAAGCGGCCGCCATCCCACTGTAAATAAAAACCTTTTATGGGAACAAGAGCGGGGCTTGCGTAGACGGTGGTACAGAGGAGAGACGACATGGAGAGGGATTGGGCAAGGGGAGCCGTTTCGGCGGCGGAAGCCGTCGGGGTGATTCGAAGTGGGATGAACGTCTTCGTGCACGGAGCCGCCGCCACCCCCACCCCGCTGCTCAAGGCGATGGCCCGGCGAAAGGAGCTGGACGGCGTGCGCCTTTTCCACCTGCACACCGAGGGAGAAACGCCGTTCGTCGAGCCGGATTGCGAAGGGCACTTCTTCTCGATTTCGCTTTTCACCGGCTCCGCTCTCCGGAAGCCGATCGAAGAAGGACGCGCGGATTTCATGCCCGTCTTCCTCTCGGATATCCCGGCCCTGTTCCAGTCCGGGAGAATCCGCCTGGATGCCGCGATCCTGCAGGTCTCGCCGCCCGACATGCACGGGTGTTGCACGCTGGGAACATCCGTGGATGCCGCCAAAGCGGCGGCCGATTCCGCCCGCGTCATCGTGGCGGAAATCAACGAGCAGATGCCGCGCACGCATGGGAACACCGTGGTGCCGTTCGAGCGGATCACGGCCTTTATCCATACGGATCGTCCGCTCGTAGAGCATTTCCCCGAGCCGGAGACGGAGGTTGACGCCCGAATCGGCGAGATCATCGCAGGCCTGGTCGAGGACGGTTCGACGCTGCAGATGGGCATCGGAGGGATACCGGATGCGGCGCTCCTCCGTTTACGCGAGAAGCGGGATCTGGGGATCCACACCGAGATGTTCTCGGATCGCGTGGTGGAACTGTTTGAAGCAGGCGCCATCACCAATCGGCTGAAGAGTGTCCATCCGAACCGCATCGTCACGAGTTTCGTGAGCGGTACCCGAAAGCTGTTCCGTTTCGTGAACGACAACCCGCTGGTAGAGTTCCATCCGTGCGACCGCACCAACCATACCTCGCTGATCCGGCGGAACGACAAGGTCGTGGCGATCAATTCGTGCCTTCAGGTGGACCTCACCGGACAGGCTTGCGCCGACTCGATCGGTCACCGGATCTATTCCGGGATCGGCGGCCAGATGGATTTCATGCGCGGTGCGGCGCTTTCCCGCGGCGGCAAGCCGATTTTGGCATTTCGATCGACCGCGTCCGGCGGAAAGATATCCCGCATCGTTCCCGAGCTTTCCCCCGGGGGCGGAGTGGTCACCACGCGCGGACACGTGCACTGGATGATCACGGAATATGGCGCGGTCAACCTGCACGGAATGACGCTCCGCGAAAGAGGAGAAGCGCTGATATCCATCGCCCACCCCGACTTCCGCCCCGAGCTGACCCGGGCTCTCGGTGCCATCCGGCACTTCATCGTTCCGGGCCCTCGCTGACCGGACGCTGTCCGATCCGACCTCTACGTTCTCTTCTTGCGTGGTTTCGTTTTTCCGGCCTTGACGTTCCGTTTCAATTTCTTCCCCGGAGGTACGCAACCGCATCCACAATTCTCTTTCTTGGCCAATCTACTCACCTCCTTTCCTTCTTTTTGATTTTTCCCCTTCCGTACGGCGGCAGCCGCAGATGCACCGCTTGGCGAAGTCGCGTGGGAGGCGGTATTCCTGGAAGCTCTTTTCCGCCATCCTGACGATTCGCTCCTGGAGTTTTTTCTTTGCGTCGTGGAGCCGCTTCCTCAATGCCCCCTCCGTGATGCCGAGGAATCGTGCGGCGTCCCTGGTCGAAAGGTCGTCGATGTGGCAGAGAAGAACGGGGAACCGGAGTGTATGGGAGAGGGAAGAGACGATCCGCCTCACTTCTTCCGCGAACGCATCGGCCTCGCGTCGCTCTCCCTCGATTGCCGCAGCGGATTCCGGGGAAGGGGATTGCATGACATCCGTCTCCTCCAAGTGCACGAAGCGGCCTTGCTCCTTTCGAAACGCCAGGGCGCGGTTCCTCGTGATCTTCCGCAGCCAGGGGGGGAAAGAATTCTCCGTCCGCAGCTGCGTAAGCGACCGGAAGGCGGACACGAACGCCTCCTGGGCGACGTCTTCTGCCAAGAGGGGGTCCTTCACGATCGGGAGCGCTGTCGCGTAGACGAGGTACTGGTACCGACGGATGATCTCTCCGAAGGCGGCGGTATCGCCTTGCCTCGCCCTCCTGATCAGGCCGCGTTCCTCCTCCCGCTGCATCATCTTCCCCTCCGCATAATAGATAAACACGGCCCGGAAATGTTACCAACGGAAAGGGCGACCGGCCAGTTTACATAAGGTCTGCAATGGTGTCTGAGCATCCGCATGTCCGTAGTAAATAAACTTCTTTGCGTTTGTCGCCGATACATTATACGAAGGGCGGTCGACGTCATCTTTCGGGTAAAAGGATGTCCCAATGGGAATGCCCAACCTACGTGCTTTGAAAATCTTTCTGGGATTTCTTGTGGTCGGGTTATCGGCCTTTGGATGCGCTCACACGGTCGTTGTTCAAATCCCCCCGAAAATCGATTTGCAGCCGTATAAAACGATCGGCATCGTGGAATTTACCTCCAACTCCCAGGAGAATCTCAATCAAATCGCCACCCAAAAATTCATGGGCTGTATCCAGGACGCCCAACCTCAGGTACGCTTTCTTGAATTGGGGCCGGAAGACCAATTGGTAAGAAAGCTCGGGCGGGACTCATTGGACATCGAGGCCATCAGAGCGATCGAAGAAAAATACGGGGTGAGCTCGATCTTTACGGGAAGCTTTGAAATTTCAAACGTGAAACCCAAGGTGAGTATTGCAAACGACCTTTCTTCCCTCCGCGCGTCTGCGGTCGTGAATATCTCAATGGTTTCCAAGCATTGGGAAACCGTGAGCGGGGCGACGATCTGGAGCAATTCGCGTCAGGGGCATTGGAAGGTGGCAGGCATCCATTCCAACGCCAAAGACATCTCGTTCAGCATGAACACTCCCGAAGATCAATACGGTCGTTACCTCGGAGAGCTCGCCTATGCGGTAACCGATAATTTCAGGCCCCACTATGAAAAAAGAGCTGCCCCGAAATGACCGGGCCGGGTGGTGGCCCTGACCTGCCCCCCTGGTCGGTCCTCCCTGGTCTTAGTGGTTTCGCCCCCCGAATCGGCAGGTAGTCGAATCCCAGGATCGCGAGTCCTTACTTCTTCGCCTCGGTCAGGGCTTGGATGATCGTCCGGCAGAATGCGGGAAGGTCTTCCGGCTTCCGCGACGTGACCAGGTTGCCGTCCCGGACGACTTCCCGGTCCTCGTACCGGGCCCCTGCGTTCACCAGGTCGTCCTTGATGGCGAAGAAGCCGGTCGCCTTCCTGCCCCGCAACACGTCCGCCGAGGCCAGCATCCACCCGCCGTGGCAGATCGCCGCGACCACCTTCCCTCTTGCAAACACGTCGCGGACCATGTCCACCATGGCTTTGTGGCGGCGCATCCGGTCGGGCGCGTAGCCGCCCGGTATGATCACCGCGTCGAAGTCGGCGGCGTTTACTTTCTCCGCAGTCGCGTCGGGAGTAACCGGGTACCCGTGCTTGGAAGTGTATCCGCTCGCCCCTCCCCCCACGACGGTCACCTTCGCCCCCGCCTCCCGGAACCGGTACACGGGATACCACAACTCGAGATCCTCGTAGAGATCCTCCGCCAATACGGCAACGTGTTTCCCTTTCAGTTCCATCGTCCCCTCCCTCTCGCCGGGGGCCAGAATTCCTGATCCCCCCTGAATATTGCTATAATAATTAACATTATAATGAGAGCCTCCTGAAACGCCCACCCTG
>DATHRT010000221.1:0-18297 GCA_035464915.1 Candidatus Limnocylindria bacterium | reverse complement strand
GCTCAGCCTGTCTCTGGCGGGCCTGTCCTCCTCCCTCGGCGCCCGGGAGGGGGGCGATATCCTTTCCGAGCTCCAGTCGATCGTCGCACGCGGGGCCGTATTCACCACGGCGGTTCTTTGGGCGGCCGCGGCGGTATGGGGGATCCGGTCGTTCGGGAGGATGCAGAGGAGCGTCGGAATCACCCGAGAAAAGAGGTAAAGGCGTGAAGGGAAAGATATCGGATTTCGGCATCCCGGAAATTTTCCAGCTGGTGGCAAGCCAGGGGAAAAGCGGCGCACTCACGATTCGCGGGGACGGGAGGGAGACGATATTTTTCTTCTCGGACGGGATGATCGTCGACGTGCAACCCGACCGGCATCGGGCCCGGCACGCTCTGCTCGGGAACATGCTGGTGGCGGCGGGCTACCTGACCGCCCAAGAACTCCCCCGCATTCTCTCCCAGCAGAAACGGGAGGGAAAAAAGATCGGTGAGATTCTGGTGGAGAAAGAGAAGATCTCCCGGGAAAAGCTTGCCAAATACCTTTACCTGCAGGTCAAGGACAGCATCTACTATTCGCTGTGGATCAAGGAAGGCGAGTACCAGTTCGAAGTGTTCGCCGTTCGTCCCCCCGCGTGGATGGCCTCTCCCCTGCGAGCGGACGTATTGCTCATGGAAGGGATGCAGTTTCTCGACGAATATCCGCTGTTGCGCCAGAAATTTCCGCAGGGGAAATTCCAGGTCGTTCGGAAGCGGGGGGTGAGGATCGACCCGTCGGCCCTGCCCGAGGAGGAAAGAGCGGTCTGGAACGTGGTCGACTATTCCATCGACCCGTACCGTGTGTTCCGGAAGGCCTGCCTCAGCTGGTACGAGGGGCTTCGTGCCTTGTGGGGGCTCTGGGACAGGGGCCTGGTGGAAATCTCCGGGCTGGAAGAGGAGCGTCCCGACGCGAGGGACGTGATCCGTCTGAGCATGTCCCGGAAATACGCAATCGGCTGCGGGCGTGCGGTGATATGGACAGTAACGGCGGTCGTGGCGGGATCCTGGGTGTACACGGTTCTCCTGTCTCCCTCGGTAACCCGCGTATTGGCCGGATGGGCGAATTTCTTGCGGTAGGAAAGGGCGGGGAGACCGATGGAACCGAACATCCCGGGAAAGCACGCGGTACGCTTCGACGATCCGGCGGTGCTTGCGAACCTGGTCGGCAGCAACGACGAACACCTGAAAATCGTGGAACAGTCTCTGGGGGTCACGATCCTCCCGAAGGGAAACGTGGTGACCGTGACCGGCGACCCGCTCCAGGTGGAGCTGTCGGAAAAGGTCCTGACGGGGCTGTACCGGGTTCTCCGCAAGGGAATACCCATCACGTCCAACGACGTCGTGGCCGCGGTCAAAATCGTCCGATCGGACCGGAACGCGGAGGTCGCGAGCATATTCGAGGACGTGGTGTTCAAGTCCTCCCGCAACAAGGTCATCACCCCGAAAAGCGTTGCGCAGAAGAAATACCTCGACGCTATCCGCGATTTCGACATCGTTTTCGGCGTCGGTCCCGCCGGAACGGGCAAGACCTTCCTCGCCATGGCGATGGCGGTGGGGTTCCTGCTGCGAAAGGAGGTCAAACGGATCATCCTCGCGCGCCCGGCGGTCGAGGCGGGAGAGAAGCTCGGGTTCCTCCCGGGCGACATGGCCGAGAAGGTCAACCCCTATTTACGGCCCCTGCACGACGCCCTGTACACGATGCTCGAGTACGAGCAGGCGGGCAAGATGATGGAGAGGGGAGTCATCGAGGTCGCTCCGCTGGCGTTCATGCGGGGAAGGACGCTCAACGACTCCTTCGTGATCCTCGACGAGGCGCAGAACACCACGTCCGAGCAGATGAAGATGTTCCTGACGCGGATCGGTTTCGGCTCCAAGGCCGTGATCACGGGGGACATCACCCAGACGGACCTCCCCTCGGGTCGCATCTCCGGGCTGAAAGAGGCGCTCTCCCTCCTGAGAGGGGTGGAGGGGATCGAGTTCTGCTGGTTTACCGAGATCGATGTGGTCAGGCATCCCATCGTCCAGGAAATCATCAAGGCCTATGAGCGATACGAAAAACGGAGCCAGGAATAGCAAAAACCCTGCTCTCGCGGAACGCCCGGGCGGGGCGGATCCGGTGCCCCGGGCAGCCCCCCGGTACCGGATCAGCATCCGGCAGGACGTGCGGCCGGCCCCCTTCCACGGGAATCTCCTCCGCCGACTCGTCCGCAGGGCCGTAAAGGTCCTGGCGGTGGAGGGGGCGGACCTCCGCATCCTGGTAGTGGAAGACGCGGAAATGGAGCGGTGCAACCGGACGTTCCTCGGGCGCGCGGGGACGACGACCGTGATCTCCTTTCCCGAAGACGAGACGGGGAGTGCGCCCCCCTCCCGACTGGCGGGGGACATTCTTCTTTCCGCGCGGGCCTGCCTCTCCCGTACGAAGAACTGGCCGTGCTCGGAGGAGGAGAAGGTCTTTTACTTCATCGTCCATGGCGTGCTCCATCTTCTCGGATACGATCACGAAAAGGGGAAAGCGGGAGCCGCCCGAATGCGCAGGGAGGAAATCCGGGTGTACCGCTCCTGTCTGAAAGAGGGGAGAAGCCCCATTTGAAGGGAGTTTTTGCGGCAGGGGACGCCGGGGACTTCCCTTCCTTGAGAAGCTCCGCGCGGACGACGGCCTTGCTTGGGGCGGCTTTCTCCGCCCTGTACGCGGCGGGAATGCCGGGCTACGACGTTCCGGGACTTCCCTTCGTGTGCCTCGTTCCCCTCCTTATCCTGTCCACGACGTCCACCAACGCCCGGCAGGCCGCGCGAAGGGGGTTTTTCGCGGGCACCCTCGCCCATCTTTTCCTCTTCTACTGGATCGCCTACACGGTGGCCGTGCAGGGAAATCTGGGATGGCTCCTGGGGGGCGCTGCCGCCCTGCTTGTCTCGGCCTATCTCGGCGTCTACGTCTCTCTCGCCGCGATGATCGCCTACCGTCTCCGGAAACGGTTCGGGATCGCTGGATTGTGGGGGTTCCCCGCGGCATGGGTGTGCGTCGAGTACGGGAGGTCCGTCCTGTTCACGGGGTTTCCCTGGATGCTTCTCGGCTATGGACTCTCCGGTCATTCCCTGCTGCGGCAGGCGGCCGACCTGGCCGGCGTCTTCGGGCTGGGATTTCTCCTGGCAACCGTAAGCGTCTGCCTGTACCTGGCGGGCACAAGAATTGCCCATGGAAACAGGAAGGGCGCCCTCTGTTCCATCGCCGGCGCGATTGCCGTCGTCGGAATTCTCTTCGCATATGGCGCTGCGAAAACGCAGGGGGACCGAAGAGAACACGCCGGCGACGCCGTCCGGGTGGGAATCGCACAAGGGGGAATCGACCAGTCGGTCAAGTGGAACCCCGCACACCAGAAAAGAACGCTCGATATCTACGGGGAGCTGACCCGGGAGGCGGCGGAGAAGGGGGCGGACGTGGTCGTATGGCCGGAGACGGCCGCCCCGTTCTTCTACGGATGGGAGCCGGAAATGAGCGCCGTGGTGGATGCCGCGGCCTACGAGAACCACGTTCCGATCATCTTCGGCGCCCCCTGGTTCGACCCGTCCGAAGGGGGGAAATACTACAACAGCGTGTTCCTCCTCGGTGAAAGGGGGATCGCGCAGGGCCGATACGACAAGAGACACCTCGTTCCGTTCGGGGAATATATCCCCCTCCGGCGCATCCTCTTCTTCCTCCGGAAGCTGACGGAGGGAGAGGAGGATTTTTCCGCGGGGAAGGACCCGGCGCTGTTCGCCGTCCGGGGGGAACCCGTCGGGGCGTCCGTCTGTTACGAGGCCGTATTCCCGGGGATCCTCCGGGAAAGCGTCCGCGAAGGCGCAAGGTGGCTGGTGAACGTCACCAACGACGCCTGGTTCGGGGACACGGTCGCGCCGTACCAGCACCTCGCCATGGCGAGGATGAGGTCGGTGGAACTGCGAAGACCGATGGTGCGCGCGGCGAACGCAGGGATAAGCGCCGTCATAGACGAGCGGGGAGAGGTGGTGGCGGAACTGGGGCTCTTCCGCAAGGGGATCCTCGTGGGGACGATCTATCCGCGCGGGGGAGAGACAATCTATGCAAAAACGGGTGATGGTTTCGCAATATCTTGTACTATAATAACTTTTTTACTACTGATGATCACAGGGAGAGGAACTTATGGCCGTAGGAATCCTGGCAGATAAAACCGCCTCGATGGCATCCCGCTTCGACGATCTTCGGGGCTATCTTTGAGGTAGATCGCAAACAGGCCCGCCTGGCCGAGCTCGAGGCGGCAACAGCGAAGCAAGGGCTGTGGGATTCCCCCGAAAAGGCGGAATCGCTTCTGAAGGAGCGCAAGGCTCTGGAGACGGTCCTGGCGAAATGGGACGACATAGCGAAATCCCTGGAGGATCTCCGCGCGTACCTCGAGCTCTATGACGAGACGCAGGACCCTTCCCTCGCCGCCGAGATCGAGCAGCACGCCGATTCTCTGTCGGTGCGTCTCGACGAAATGGAGATGGAGCGGATGCTCGGGGGGGAGAACGACGACAGGAACGCCATCGTAACGATCCACGCCGGCGCCGGGGGAACGGAGTCCCAGGACTGGGCGGAGATGCTGCTCCGGATGTACACCCGTTTCTTCGACAGAAACGGGTTCGACCTCGAGGTCATCGAGCGGCAGGCGGGAGAAGACGCCGGGATCAAGAGCGTCACCTTGCTCGTGTCGGGAAATCATCCGTACGGATATCTGAAAGCGGAAAGCGGGGTTCACCGGCTCGTGCGGATCTCCCCGTTCGATGCGAACAAGAGACGGCACACGTCGTTCGCCTCCGTTTTCGTGTCGCCCGAAATCGACGATGATGTGCAGATCCAGATCAACGAGTCGGACCTGAAAATCGACACTCTCCGGTCGAGCGGGGCCGGGGGCCAGCACGTCAACAAGGTCGAGTCCGCGGTCCGGATCACCCACGAACCGACGGGGGTCGCGGTGCTCTGCCAGCAGGAGCGGTCGCAGCACAAGAACCGCGCCATGGCGATGAAGATTCTCCGCTCGAAACTGTACGAGCTCGAAATGCGCCAGCGGGCGGAAAAGGCCGCGGAGGCGCACAAGTCGAAAAAGGACATCGCCTGGGGATCCCAGATCCGGTCCTATGTCCTCGCCCCCTACCGCATGGTGAAGGACCACCGGACCGGGCACGAAACAGGAAACGTGGACGTCGTCCTGGACGGCGATATCATCGCATTCATCCGGAAATATCTTCTTGCGGCGGGTGCGCAGGGCGAGCAGCGCTCCGCGTAGCCGAAATGCGCAAAGACAGCGCGCCGGGACGTGACGTCAGGTCCCCCGGAATCCGGCGAAACAGCAACGGAGGAGGCCCGCGTGACGGAAGAGTGGAACGACCTCGTAAAGGAACGGATGCGAAAGGCGGACGAGGTCCGGCGGCGCGGCGGGAATCCGTATACGAACGACCAGCGGGTGGGGTGGACGACGGCCGACGCAATTCGTGCCGCGGAAGGGAAGGACCTGGCGAAGGAGGAGGTCCGGGTCGACATTGCCGGCCGGGTCGTTGCCGAGCGGAACTTCGGGAAAGCGGCGTTCCTCGTGATCGCCGACCGGGCAGGAAAGCTGCAGGCGTACCTGAAGCGGGACAGCATCGGCGAGGAGGAGTACACCCTGTTCCGGGAAACGATAGACATCGGGGACATCGTCTGGGTGGAAGGGGTTCTTTTTCTTACCCGCACGGGAGAGCTGACCGTACAGGCGGAGCGCTTCCGTCTCCTTACCAAGTCCTTACGGCCCCTTCCCGAAAAGTGGCACGGGCTTTCGGACGTGGAAACCCGCTACCGGCAGAGGTATGTCGACCTGATCGTGAACGAAGGGGTGCGGGATGTCTTCCGGCGCCGAAGCCAGATCATCTCGTTTCTCCGGAATTTTCTGGTATCGCGGGATTTCCTCGAGGTGGAGACCCCGATGATGCAGCCGATTGCGGGCGGGGCGGCCGCCCGCCCGTTCGTCACACACCACAATGCCCTGGACATGGATCTGTTCCTGCGGATCGCCCCCGAGCTGTATCTCAAGCGTCTTCTCGTGGGGGGCGTCGAGCGTGTCTTCGAAATCAACCGGAACTTCCGGAACGAGGGGATCTCCACGCAGCACAACCCGGAGTTCACGATGCTCGAGTTCTATCAGGCATATGCGACCTATGAGGATTTCATGGGACTGACGGAGGAAATGCTGTCCTCCCTCGCGCTTTCCCTATTCGGCAAGACGACCGTGACCGTACAGGGGGAGACGATCGACTTCGCCCCCCCCTGGGAGAGGATGACGGTCGCCGGAGCGGTCGCAAGATACGGGAACGTGGCGGAGGAACGGCTTTCCGACCCGGCCTTCCTCGTGGAGACGGCCCGGGGGCTGGGGCTTCCGGTGAAGGAGGATGTCCCCGCGGGCGCCCTTCTGGCATCCCTCTTCGAGGAGGTGGCCGAGCCGAAGATTACAGGGCCCGCCTTCGTCACGGAGTACCCCATCGAGGTGTCGCCCCTGTCCCGCGCGAGCGATTCCCGCCCCGGGTTCGTGGACCGGTTCGAACTGATCGTCAGGGGGAGGGAGATCGCCAACGCGTTTTCGGAACTGAACGACCCCCGGGAGCAGAGGGGACGGTTCGAGGAGCAGCGAAAGGCCCGCGAAAGGGGGGACGAAGAGGCGCACGCGATGGATGAGGACTTCCTCCGCGCACTCGAATACGGGATGCCCCCGGCGGCGGGTGAGGGGATCGGGATCGATCGTCTGGTGATGCTTTTCACCGACTCTCCCTCCATCCGGGAGGTTATCCTCTTTCCGCAGCTCCGGAAGGAGGGGTAACGCAGGGTGGCCCTCCCGGTCGAATACTTCATCGGCCTGAAATACCTCCTGGCCAAGCGAAAGCAGACGTTCATCTCCATCATTACCGCGATCTCGATTTCGGGCGTGGCGGTCGGGGTGATGGCACTCATCATCGTCCTCGCCGTGATGAACGGTTTCGAGAGAGAGGTGAAAGACCGGATACTCGGAGCCACCGCGCACGTTCACGTGACCAGCCTGGAGGGAAGCGTCGCCGACCCCTTCGCTCTCGCCAGGCGGGTCGACGCGATGGACGGAGTCATCGCGGCGAGCCCGTACCTGTTCTCCCAGGTGATGATCTCCTCGGGCACCGCGTCTACGGGGGCAATCCTGCGGGGAGTGGACATTCCCACCATCGGGAAGGTGACGCGGCTACCCCGGGATATACGGAAGGGGAGGCTTGAGGATCTAGCGAAGAAAACGGCTTCGGGTCTGCCGGGGATCATCCTCGGGAAGGAGCTTGCCGCCAACCTGGGCGTTTCGCCGGGAGACCTCGTGGAGATCCTGGTCCCAGGGGGAAACATCACCCCGATGGGGGCGTTCCCGGGCATCGCGCGGTTCCGGGTGGCGGGCCTTTCCGAATCGGGAATGTACGAGTACGACTCCTCCTTCACCTACGTATCCCTGGAAGAGGCGGGCAGGCTCATGGGGATGGAAGGGCGGGCCACCGGGGTTGAAGTGAAGGTCGACGACATCTACCAGGCGGGACGGATCGCGACCCGCATCCGGGAGGAGCTAGGCTATCCCTACTGGGCGAAGGACTGGATGCAGAGCAACCGGAACCTGTTCTCAGCGCTGAAGCTGGAAAAGGTGGTCATGTTCATCATCCTCGTCCTGATCGTGATGGTCGCCGCCTTCAACATCATCAGCACGCTCATCATGGTCGTCATGGACAAGACCAGGGACATTGCCGTTCTCATGACCCTGGGCGCCACCCGCAAGATGGTCCGCAAGATCTTCGCACTCGAGGGTCTCCTGATCGGGCTGGCAGGAACCGTCGCGGGAACGATCCTGGGGACGCTTCTGTGCTATCTCCTTCGCCGGTACGAGTTCATCCGGCTGCCGAGCGACGTGTACTACATCTCCACCCTGCCGGTGGACCTTTCCCCGGAGATCCTGATCCTCGTCGGAGCAAGCTCGATCCTGATCTGTTTTCTCGCCACCCTGTACCCCTCGCGGCAGGCCTCCCTCATCGATCCCGCGGAGGCGATCCGGTATGAATAGCACCGGGTTCCTCCGCGTCGAGAACCTTCGCAAGGAGTTCCCGAAAAGGGGCGGTGCGATCGAGGTCCTAAAAGGGGTTTCCTTCACGCTGGACCGGGGAGAGATGCTCGGCGTGGTCGGGGTATCGGGGGTCGGCAAGACGACCCTTCTCCAGATCGTGGGAACCCTCGACCGGGCGACCTCGGGGAGTGTCCTCTACGACGGGCGGGACGTGACGTCGATGCCCGAGGGAAAGCTCGCCGAATTCCGGAACCGGACCGTGGGTTTCGTTTTCCAGTTCCATCACCTGCTGCCCGAGTTCGACGCGCGGGAGAACGTGATGCTTCCCTGCCTGATCGCCGGGATGGCCTGGGAAGAGGCCGGGAAACGGGCGGAGGACCTCCTCTCGGAGGTCGGGCTTTCCGACCGGGCAACCCACCGCATAGGGGAACTTTCCGGGGGGGAACTGCAGAGGGTGGCCATCTGCCGGGCGTTGGCGATGGGCCCGGAAATCCTCCTGGCCGACGAACCCACCGGAAACCTGGACAAGGAAACCGCAGGAGGCGTTGCCGAACTTCTCGGGGAATTGAACCGGAGCAAGGGGCTTTCCCTGGTGGTAGTCACCCACAACGAAGAGCTGGCCGGGAAAATGCACCGGGTCCTGAAGATCGACGACGGGGTGATCGTGCGGTGACCGCCCGACGGTTGACGGGGTTGGCTGTCGCGGCCCTCCTGGCGATCTCGGCGGTCTTTCTCCCGTGCGCCTGGGCAGACGGGTTTCCCATTTTGGAAATCCGGGTGGAAGGGGCGACCCGGGTCGGGTCCGACGCGATTCTCCGTGTCATGGAATCCCGCGTGGGCGAGGAGTTCGATGCCGCGAAGGTCCGGGCGGACGTGAAGGCGGTCTATCGCATGGGGTATTTCTCCGACGTGAAAATAGACGCGGAGGAGGAACCCGGCGGTCTTCGTCTGACCGTGCTCGTCATCGAGAAGCCGATCGTCTCCTCGATCGTCATCGAGGGGAACAAGGAAGTGGAGGATCCCGACCTCAAGGCGGCGCTCACCATCAAGGAGCGCACCCTCTTCCAGGAGGAGAAAGTCAAGGAGTCGGCGCGCAAATTGCGGGAAGTCTACCAGAACAGGGGATATTACGACGCGACCGTCGACCCCTCCATACAGGAGGAGGGTGACGGCTCCATCCGCGTCTCCTTCCGCGTGTCGGAAGGGGAAAAGCTCATGATCGAGAAGATCCGCATCACCGGGAACCGGTTTCTGGGGGAGAAGAAAATCCGGAAAACGATGGAAACACGCACGAAAGGCATCTTCTCGTTCATCACCGACTCGGGGACCTTCAAAAAAGACGTTCTCGAGAACGATGTCCGGCGGATCGAGGCGCTGTACCAGAACAACGGGTTCCTGGACTCCAAGGTCTCCGATCCCAAGATCGGAAGGGAGCCCAAGGGACTGCTGGTGACAATCCACGTGTTCGAGGGCCGGCAGTACCGCGTGGGGGAGATTCGCTTCTCCGGGGAATCCGGTCTGTCCGAGGGGGAGCAACAAAAGGCCGTGAAGCTCAAGCAAGGCGATGTGTTCAGCCGGGAGACCCTTCTCTCGGACGTCCTCTCCCTGACCACGGCTATAAACGACAAGGGGTACGCCCTCGCGATCGTGTCCCCCCTTGTGGAAAAGCGGAAGGAATATCCCCTCGCCGACGTGATGTACAAGGCGGAAAAGGGGGACAAATTCCGCTTCGGGAAGGTGGAAGTGGCCGGAAACACCAAGACGCTCGACCGCGTGATCCGGCGCAACCTCGACGTGGCCGACGGCATGACGTATACCGCCACCGGGCTCAAACGAAGCAAGGAGAACCTCACACGCCTCACCTATTTCAAGGACGTCAAGATCAGCACCGAGCCCTCGGCGGTACCCCAGGAAATGGACGTCAAGGTCGATGTGCAGGAGGGTCCGACCGGGACCCTGTCGGGCGGAATGGGGTTCAGCACCGTGGACAAGATCTTCGGCGTGGTCCAGGTGACCGAGAACAACCTCTTCGGAAAAGGCTGGAAGGCCTCCCTCAACTCCCAGTTCGGCGCCCGGAGGACGGTGTTCAGCCTGGACTTTCGTGATCCCTACTTTCTCGATTCCAACTTCAGCCTTCTGCTGAACGCTTACAACACGCGGACGGAATACACCGATTTCGAGCGGAAGTCCACCGGGGGGAGGGTCGGCTTCGGGTATTCGTTCACCCGGAATACATCCGCCAGCCTGTCCTTCCGGCTCGACGACGTGGAGATCATCGACCCCGGGGAAGCCGTCTCCCCGATCCTGAAGGAAGAGTTCGCCAAGGGGAGGCAGCAGACCCGCAGCGTCACGCTCCACCTGGGGCGGAACACCACGGACAGGTACATCGATCCTTCGCGGGGAACTGTGCACTCCGCGACGGTGGAATATGCCGGAGGCCCCCTGGGGGGGGACTCGGACTTCGTGAAATACTTTCTGAACACGAAGGTGTATTATCCCGTTACGCAATCGACCGTCCTTTCCTGGAACTTTCTGTGGGGGCACGCGATCAGTACGGTGGGGGGGACGGTTCCGCTCTACGAACGCTTTTTCCTGGGGGGCCCCTACACCATCCGGGGCTTTAAATCCCGGACCCTCTCCCCGGAGGATCCGAACACTGGCGAACTGATCGGCGGAAACAAGGAACTGGTGTTCAACATGGAATACATTTTCCCCCTCGTAGGCGAGCTCGGGTTCAAGGGGGTCCTGTTTTTCGACATAGGAAATGCCTGGGGACAGGGGGAGTGGCCGTGGGAGATGAAGTCGTGGAACGGACCTCCCATCCGGTATGCGGCAGGGATCGGCTTTCGCTGGTACTCCCCGATGGGGCCCCTGCGTATCGAATGGGGGTGGAACCTGAACCCCGCTCCCGGCGAAGAGAAGCGCGTGGTGGAGTTCACGATCGGAACGGCATTTTAAACAGGAGGTACGACGATGCACAAGAAGTTGTTTCGAATCTTCGCGGCGGTGGCTGCGGCGGCCATTCTGGCCGCGGGACCGGCATTTGCGCAGGGGCTCAAGGTGGCCGTGATCGACGTCAACAAGGTCCTGAACGAGTCCGAAGCCGGAAAGGTCGCGAGAAAGAAGATGGAGGACCGGTACGAGGAGCTGAAGAAAAGGATCGATGTATTGAGCGAGGAAGCGCGAAAGATGAAGGAGGATCTCGACAAGCAGAAGATCCTTCTGAGCAAGGAGAAGCTGAAAGCCAAAGAGGAGGCCCTCGGCGGGAAAGTCGCGGAACTGCGCAAGGTCTCCCAGGAATCGGAGACCGAGATGCAGAGCCGCCAGAGGGACCTTACGCGCGATGTCCTCAAAATCGTCGAGGGGCAGGTGGACAAGATCGTGAAGGAAGAGAAGATCGACCTCCTGCTCGAGAGAAGCAGCGGGGTAGTACACTTCGATCCCTCGCTCGATATCACCGCCAAGGTTCTGGCACTGGTGAACAAGGAGAAGCCTGGTGGGAAATGAGTTCCGCCTTTCCGACCTCGCGGCCCGGATCGGGGCAGCGGTGGTCGGCGGGGGAGATGTCGTGGTTTCCGGCATCGCTCCGATCGAGGAGGCGGGGCCGGGGCAGGTGACATTTCTCGCTAACCCGAAGTACCTCCGCTTCGCCAAGGATTCGAGCGCCTCGGCCATCATCGCGAGGGAACCCGGCCCCGGGGCGCAGGCGGCGTTCCTTGTTTCCGACAACCCGTACTACGCCTTCGCGTGTGCCGTCGAGACGTTCCATCCTCCGGCACGCCTTGCCCCCGGGATATCGGACAGGGCGGCCGTCGACCCGTCTTCCCGCCTCGGGATAGACGTAACCGTATCGCCGTTCGTGGCCATCGGGGAAGGCGCCGAGGTGGGTGACCGAACCGTCCTGTTCCCCGGCGTCTGCGTGGGGAAAGGGGTGAGCATCGGTCCGGACTGCCTCGTGTATCCCAACGTTGTGCTGTACCACGGCGTCAAGGTGGGTGCCCGCGTGATCCTGCACGCGGGGTGCGTCATCGGGAGCGACGGCTTCGGATTCGCCCCGACGGCCGAAGGGTTCCGGAAGATCCCCCAGGTGGGAACCGTCGAGATCGAGGACGACGTGGAGATCGGGGCGAACACGACCATCGACAGGGCGACCCTGGGCGTCACCCGGGTTTGCCGAGGGGCCAAGCTGGACAACCTCATCCAGGTCGCGCACAACGTTGTTATCGGCAGCGGCACGGCCATTGCGGCGCAGGCCGGAATCTCCGGGAGCACGCGGATCGGCAGCCGCGTCATGATCGGAGGACAGGCGGGACTCGCGGGCCATCTCGAAGTGGAAGACGGCATGATGCTGGGGGCGAAGTGCGGCGTCCCCGATTCCCTGCGCGCCTCGGTTTCCCGGGTATGGTCGGGAATACCGGCGATGCCGCATCCCACCTGGCTCCGGATGTCGATCCTGCTGCCGAAGTTGCCGGAGCTTTTCCGCCGCGTGAAACGGCTCGAGGAAGGCAATAAAACGAGGGGGGGGAAGTGACATGTTCACTGCGCAGGAGATCATGAGATTGCTGCCGCACAGGTACCCTTTCCTGCTCCTGGACCGGATCGTGGAATGGGAACCGGGGCGGCGAATTGTCGGACTCAAGAACGTCACGATCAACGAGCCCTTCTTCACAGGGCACTTCCCCGGCTACCCCATCATGCCCGGTGTGCTCATCATCGAGGCATTGGCCCAGGTGGGCGGGTTCCTTGCCCTCAAGGCGATGGAGGACGAGACGAAAATCGCCTACTTCGCCGGTATCGACAATTGCAAATTCCGCCGGCCCGTCCTGCCGGGAGACCAGCTCCGGCTCGAGTGTACGATCATCGCCCGCAAGGGCCCGGTCTGGAAAATGCACGGTCAGGCGACCGTGGACGGCGTCCTCGCCGCAAAGGCCGACCTTACGGCCTCCCTGGTTGATCAGCCGGGGGAGAAAAACAACGAAGGAGCGCCGCGATGATTCATCCGACGGCGATCATCGATCCCGGCGCCTCCCTCGGGGAAGGCGTGGAGGTGGGCGCCTACGCCATGGTCGGGCCCCGGGTGACGTTGGGGGACGAGTGCCGGATCGGTGCGCACGCGATCATCGAATCCCACACCAGGGTCGGGCGGGGCACCCGCATCTTCTCCTTCGCGTCGGTAGGCGCACCGCCCCAGGACCTCAAGTTCCGGGGGGAGGAGACCTGGGTGGATATCGGCGAGGGATGCACTATCCGGGAGTTCGTCACGGTAAACCGGGGAACCCTCGCCGGCGGGGGTACAACGCGGGTCGGGAACGGCGTGCTTCTCATGGCCTATTGTCACGTCGCGCACGACTGCCACGTCGGCAACAGGGTGATCATGGCAAACGCGGCGACGCTGGGCGGGCACGTCGACGTCGGGGAGGGGGCGATCATCGGCGGCCTCGTGGGGGTCCACCAGTTCGTCCGCATCGGCTCGCATGCGATCATCGGGGCGCTTTCCGGAATTCCCCTCGACATCCCGCCCTACGTGACGGCTGTCGTGGCGCGCGGGCAGAAGGGGAGCGGACTGTACGGGCTGAACCTCATCGGTTTGAAAAGACACCGGTTTTCGGAGCAGACGATCGCGGAGCTGAAAAAAGCGTACCGGATCCTGTTCCGTTCGGGTCTGCCGATGCGGGAGGCGCTCCGTCGGGCGGAGACGGAGACGGAGTCTCTCCCCGAAGTCCGGAATCTCCTGGAATTCATCCGGTCCAGCAAGCGAGGGGTGCAAAGGTAGCGCATGCTTCGGGCAGGCGTCATCGGCGTCGGATACCTTGGAAAACTGCACGCCCAGAAGATTGCGTCGTTTGACGACGTCGTGTTCATCGGGGTCTGCGACACCGACCGGGAGAGGGGGAAGGCGGTCGCGGAGGAGTTCGGGACCTCCTTTTACGAGAATACCCGGAAACTGCTGCGGGAAGTCGACGCGGTCTCCATCGCGGTGCCCACGACCGCCCATTTCCGGGTCGCCCGGGAGGCGATACGGGCAGGGGTCCACGTCCTTCTCGAGAAGCCGATCGCGGCGACCGTCCGGGAGGGGCGGACCCTGGTTCGGGAGGCCGCCGAGCGCGGCCTCGTCCTCCAAATCGGGCACCTGGAGCGGTTCAACTCCGCGGTTATCTCCGCCACCTCCATATTGAGGGAGCCCCGGTTTATCGAATGCCACCGGCTCGGCATGTTCGGGGGACGGGGCATGGACGTGGACGTGGTCCTCGACCTGATGATCCACGACATCGATCTCCTCCTCTCCTTCGTGCGGTCGCCCGTGGCCCGGATCAGCGCCGTCGGAGTGCCGGTGATCTCCCAGAACGTCGATATCGCGAACGCCCGGCTCACCTTTGCCAACGGATGCGTGGCCAACGTAACGGCAAGCAGGGTGTCCATGCGCAAGCAGCGCAAGATTCGGATCTTCCAGGAAGATGCCTACGTATCAATGGACTTTGTCGAGAACCAGATCCAGATCTACAGGCGGGTCTTCCCGAAGGGGCCGGGCGGGCTGCCGGAAATCACCGGCGAAGTGCTCGAAACGGAAAAGGGGGACGCTCTCCGAGACGAGATCCGATCCTTCGTGGATTGTGCCCGGACCGGAGCCGCGCCGCGCGTTTCCGGGGAGGACGGGCTCGCGGCGTTGGAGGTTGCCTTTCGTATTCTTCGGAATATGAGGCGCCGTTGAGGCCGCCGGCCAAGACTCTGTTCATCCTCTGCGGGGAACCCTCAGGGGAGACGTACGCGGTGGGTGTCGCCCGCGCGTTCCGCAAGCGATTTCCCGCTGCCCCGATGGAGGGGATCGGCGGCGCCCGTCTGGCGGGCGAGGGGGTGCGCCTCCTGCTCGATTACAGGGAGATCTCCGTAGTCGGGATGACCGAAGTGGTCCGCCACCTCCCGGCGATCGCCCGCGCGCTGCGCGCGGCGGTACGCAGGGTGAAGAGCCCCGACGTAGGGGCGCTCCTCCTCGTCGATTTTCCCGATTTCAACTTCCGGGTGGGGAAAAAGGCGAATGCCGGAGGGATCCCCGTGGTCTACTACATCCCCCCGCAGCTCTGGGCGTGGAGGACGGGGCGGGCCGAGGAACTGGCCCGGTTCACGAAGGGCGTGGTCGTCCCGTTTCCCTTCGAAGAACCGATTCTGAAGGAAAAAGGGGTGAACGTCCGGTTCGCCGGTCATCCCCTTCTCGACGAGCTGGCTTCCTACTTCGACGCCCCCGCGGACGCGGGAATGTTCGGGATCCCGGAAGGAAAGCGGGTCGTGGGCCTGCTGCCCGGAAGCCGGCCGGGGGAGATACGCAGGCACTTCCCGTTGATGGTCGAGGCGGCCCGCAGGATCGCGGCCCGCTTCCCCGATGTCCACTTCGCCGTTCCGATCGCCGGGCCGGAGTTCCGGGAGGCGATCCTGGAGGGGTTGACGGGGAGCGCACTCCCTTTGACAATAGTGGAAAATGAGCGGTTTCTGGTGTTCCGGGGGATGAAGGCCGCCCTTGCCGCCTCCGGAACGGCGACGCTGGAACTGGCGTTGCTCGGCGTACCCGCGGTGATCGTCTACCGGACGTCGTCCGTGACCTATCGGATCGGGAAATGGATGGCCCAGGTCCCGTGCATCGGTCTGCCCAACATCGTGGCGGGGAGGAAGTTTCTGCCGGAACTGATCCAGGACCAATGCCGCCCCGAGACGATGGCGCAGGAGATCGTTGACCTTCTGGCCGACGACGGAAAGCGGGAGCGACTGTCCGAAGCATGCCGGGGACTGCGGGGAGTCCTGGCCGGGACGGGTCCGTCGGAGGCGGTGGTGGATATGCTTGCGCAGGAGGCGGGTGCGGTATGGGGATGACAGTCTACCGGCGCATGCTCGCCTATGTCCGTCCGTACACGATGCGGCTCGTGCTCGCAATGGTGTTCATGGTCATCGTGTCCTCCTTCCGGGGCGCGATCGCCTTTCTCGTAAAGCCCGCGCTGGACGATATCTTCATCAACAAGGATGCCACCCGGCTCGCCATCATCCCCCTGCTCGTCCTGGGGGTCTACCTGATCAAGGGCCTGTGCGAGTTCGCCCAGAGCTATCTGATGAGCGGGGTCGGCCAGCGGGTTATCCGGGACATCCGCGATCACCTCTACCGCCACATGCAGTCCCTCTCCCTCTCCTTCTACATGAGGCATCCCACCGGCGTGCTGATGTCCCGGGTTACCAACGACGTCGGGCTCATGCAGGGGGCCGTGACGGAGGCGGTCACGGGCCTCATCAAGGACGTATTTTCCGCGCTCTTCCTCGTGGGAGTCATTTTTTACCGTGACTGGAAACTGGCGCTGGTCGCCCTCGTGGCGTTTCCCCTCGCGTTCTGGCCCATCGCCCGGTTCGGCCGGAAGCTCCGAAGGACGAGCATCCGGACCCAGGAGGTAACGGGGGGGCTGACCTCCCACCTGCAGGAAACGATCAGCGGCGCGAAACTCGTGAAGTCCTTTGGAGCCGAGGAGTATGAGGTGGACCGGTTCGCGACCCGCAACGACAAGCTGTTCCGCCTGAGCATGAAGGTGGTGAAGGTCCAGGCGATGACCTCCCCCCTCTCGGAGATGTTCGCGGGGGTGGGCGCCGCCGCGGTCATCTTCTACGGCGGGTACAGCGTCGTGAACGGCCAGAGCACGCCGGGGAACTTCTTCTCCTTCATGACCGCTCTCTTCATGCTCTACGAGCCCGTCAAGAGCCTGTCCCGGATCAACAACGTGATCCAGCAGGGTATCGCCGCCGCCAGCCGGGTGTTCGAAGTCCTGGACACGCTGCCTGAGGTCAGGGAGAAAAAAGATGCGCTGAACCTGGCGGGAATCAATAAGGAAATCGAGTTCGATCACGTCGATTTCCGGTATTCCGAGCAAGGGGAGTACATCCTGAAGGACGTCGCCTTCCGGGTTCTTCCCGGCACGCTGTTGGCCATCGTGGGGTCGAGCGGAGCCGGCAAAACCACGCTCGTCGACCTGCTTCCCCGGTTCTATGATCCCCAGAACGGGGCGATCCGGATCGACGGCACGGATATCCGGGACATATCCCTTTCCTCGCTGCGCTCCCAAATTGGTATCGTCAGTCAGCACACGATCCTGTTCAACGATACCGTTCGTAACAACATCGCCTACGGGATGCCGGACGCCTCGATGGAGAAAATCGAGGAGGCGGCTCGCAGGGCGAACGCGCACGGATTTCTCTCCCGGATGCCGGAGGGGTACGAGACGGTCATCGGCGAACAGGGACTGAAGCTGTCGGGCGGGGAAAGGCAGCGCGTCGCCATCGCCCGGGCGATCCTCAAGGACGCTCCGATCCTGATCCTGGACGAGGCGACCTCGGCCCTCGACACCGATTCGGAAACCGTGGTCCAGGAGGCTCTCGAGGACCTCATGCGGGGAAGGACCACCTTCGTGATCGCCCACCGGCTCTCCACGGTCCGCAACGCCGATGTGATCCTGGTGGTCGAGGAGGGGCGAATCGTCGAGAGCGGTGGGCACGAGGAGCTCCTGGCGCGGGAGTCGCGGTATCGCTCGTTCTACCTCAAGCAGTTCGAGGAGAGGAAATCCGGTGCGGAAGGCCGCTCTGGCAGCGCCTGAAAGGACAGGGAGGGCTTTTCTCCCGGGCAGCCGGGCTCATTTCCTGTACAACCTGGGCCTTGCAGGCGCCCTGGTACTGACGGCCCCTGCGTGGATCCCCTGGATGAGCCTCTCCGCGAAACGGAGGAGGAATTTTCCGGACCGCCTCGGGATCCGCCTCGGCCGCATTCCCCCCCCGACGGGGAAGCACCGGATCTGGATCCATGCGGTCTCGGTGGGAGAAACCCTCTCGGCGGTTCCCCTCGTACGTGCCCTCAAGGGACAGCTCCCCTCCGCGGAACTCTTTTTCTCGACGGTAACGATTACCGGGCAGGAGGTGGCAGGAAAAGCGCTCGCCGGCCTCGTCGAGAAGACGATTTATTTCCCCTTCGACCTCCCCCGCATTTCCGGGAAATTCCTCGACCGGGTCGGGCCGGACGTCGTGGCGATCCTCGAGACGGAGATCTGGCCGAACTTCATCGGAGAGTGCGCGAAGCGGGGGATTCCCGTGGTCATCCTGAACGGGAGGATCTCGGAACGATCGTTTCGCGGGTACGGACGGGTGCGTTTCTTTTTCGCAAGAGTCCTCGCCTGCGTTGCCGC
>DATHRT010000220.1:0-20003 GCA_035464915.1 Candidatus Limnocylindria bacterium | reverse complement strand
AAGGATGAGCTTGGCATCCTCCCGGAGGAACGACTTGTCGAAGTCGAAGTGGATGTCGGGGAAGTCGGACGGTTTCTCCTGGGTCGCCGCCACACCCGCCATCGCCGTCTGCGTCTCCTCGGGTTTCATCGTCTCGGTGACGATCGACTCCTGCGGGCCGACCTGCGTTTCCACGGGGGGAAGTGTCGATGCCGCCGCTCCCGAAGCGGTGTCGGTGGATTTCACCAGTTCCTTCTTTGCGCACCCCACCGCAAACACCAGAAGAAGTATCGACAACGCCGAAAGAATCCACTTCCCGCCCTTCATACCTTTCATCTCGGCCTCCCCAGAGCGAATTATGATTCGAAATCTTCCTGATCTTCCTGCCGGATTCCGTAAGCAGCGGTCACCGCCGGGGGGACCACGAAGAAGAACCCACGGCGGACAACCCTTTGAACAGCCCTCTTTGCCACCGTCCGTCCGCGGAAGCGATTTTCAACTCAGAATAGCCATTTTTTCGGAACGTGTAAACAAGGTAACGGCCGTCCGGAGAAAAGGACGGATCAACGCAGTCGCCGTTGCCCGAGACCACGAGGCGCTGGT
This sequence comes from Candidatus Limnocylindria bacterium, assembly GCA_035464915.1. Classification (GTDB taxonomy): domain Bacteria; phylum Desulfobacterota; class Deferrimicrobia; order Deferrimicrobiales; family Deferrimicrobiaceae; genus CSP1-8. The sequence goes on along the minus strand of DATHRT010000220.1, from coordinate 19,421 downwards.
CCGACCCGTCGGGCGCCACCGTGTAGATCGAGTATCTCCCTTCCGTGAACGAGGTGTAGGCGATCCGGTCGCCGGCGGGGGACCAGGAGGGGGAGGTGGAGTAATTTCCCGCCTGGGAGATGCGCCTCTCGTCCGAGGAGCCGGCATCCTTGACGTAGATCTGGGGCAGTCCGCCCCGGTTGGACACGAAGGCGAGCGTCTTCCCGTCGGGAGAAACCGAGGGGGACACCTCGATCCCCCATCCGCCTACGACCCTCTGCACGCCGGAGCCGGCAAGCGATACCCGGTAGATGTCGGAGTTCCCCTCGACGCTCAGGGTGGCGTACAGGGAGTCGCCCGAGGGGGAAAACGATCCGGGGGACTTCGAGTTCCCATACCGCACCACGAGCCGGTCCGTCCCGTCGGCCAAATTGCGCAAGTAGATCTGGGGAACCCCTGTCCGGTAGGAGGTGTAGGCGAGCCGTTTCCCGTCCGGCGACCAGCGGGGAAAGAGGTTGAAACTCCGGTTGTCGGTCACCTGCCTGAGGTCGCTGCCGTCGAGCCCGATGATGTAGATCTCCTTCCCCTTCCCCTTTTCCGGCCTCGCGGAGAAAGCGATCTCGGTATCGAATATCCCCCGGACTCCCGTGAAGGCGTAGAGCACCTCGTTGGCGAACTTGTGCGCCATTTTCCGGAACCGGCCCGCGGGCCCGGTGTACTTTTTCCCCACCATCATGTTCCCGAGGCTGACGTCGTAGAGACGCATCTCCACCGTTATCTGGTCCCCGAGGACCTCCACCTTCCCGATCACAACGGCCTCGGTGCGAATCATCTTCCAGTCGGGAAAGGAGAGCGGCTTCCCCGAGAAGTGCTCCGTTACAATCCGCTCGAGATAGGCCGGCCTCGGGATGACATCGAAAAGCGACGTCATGGCGAGGTCCCCCCCGATTGCCTCGGGGAGCTCCCGGGCAAGAGACGCGTCCCCTCCCGTTACCACGAAGTCCGGGAGGGCGACCGACATCCGCTTTCCGCCGGGCGCGTTGATGTCGATGTACAGGACGGCCCCGGAAACGGAAGGAACCAGGAGAAGAAAAAGGGAAACCAGTAATCTCCCCGCGGAACGGATCATACGCCCCCCCCGGCCCCGTAGAAACGGAATCCGACCTCGTAGTGGTCCTCCCCGCCGCGAAGCTGCTCGGGAGGGATGGGAAGCGGGCTCGCCTTGTTGATCGCCCGCAGCACGGAATCATCGAAGTAGGAATTCCCCGAGGTCTTTTCCATCCGCACCAGCGACACCCGGCCGTCCTGCTCGATGACGATCCGAAGCTGCACGATGAGGTTTTCCTTATCGCCCATCGCAATCGCGGGAACGGTCCAGTTCGACCGGATCCTCTCGTCCAGCTGACGGAAGTAGGCGAGGTGCTCCGGGGGGACCCGGGCGTTCCCGGTTGCGCCCGCCAGTCCCGCCGGCGGAGAGGGAAGTTCACTCTTCGATGCGGGTCGCACGGTGGACAGATCGATCCTGTGGGCGACGCGCTCCCCGATCTGCCGGATCGCCGAGCGAGCAGCCTTTTCCCGCCGGATCGTCCGCACCGCCTGCTGGACGTGTTCCGCGGAATTCCTCTTCTCGCGCATCTTCCGGAGGCTTTCGGCAAGGGCCATGGCGTTCGGCTTCTCCTCCTCCCTGCTTTTCTTCTCCGCCTTCGCCGTCACGGGCGGAGAAGGCGCAGGCGTCTTTTCCTCCTTCGCGGACTCCGTCGGGGCGGGGGGAGCCGGCTCGGCCGGTTTCGCGCGCTCCGGGGGGGGTGGCGCGAATGCTTCTCCGCCGACCAGATCGACCACGGTCACGGAGAGGAACCGGGCGGGAGGGGAGCGAAAACCCGCCCACAACGCGCAAATGCCCAAGGCGGCCACGTGAAGCACCACCGAAACGGCGATCATCCGGCGGAAGATCAGCTCCATCGGGGTAATCGCGAGGGGGAACATCCGCTTGTCCGTGGGCCCCCGCTGATCAACGCTCGAGGGGTTCGGTAACCATCCCGAGCTTTTCGATCCCTGCGTTGCGGACCTCCGCGATGACCTTCACGACGAATCCGTACGGTACCGCGCGGTCGGCACGGAAATAGACCTGGCGGTCGGTACGCCGCTCGACGATGGCCTGGAGGGCGCTGCTCAGCTGGTTGAACTTCATCGGTTGCTTCCCGACGAATATCCTGCTGTTTTGGTCCACAGTGATCACGAGGCGCTCCTCATCCGACCGCAACGCCTTGGCATTCGCCTGCGGCAGGTTGACGTCTACTCCCTGGGTGAGCATCGGGGCGGTGACCATGAAGATGATGAGAAGCACCAGCATCACGTCGACGAGGGGGACGATATTGATGTCCGACATCATCCTGCGTTCCTTGCCGTTTCCGTTGGTAAAAGCCATCGGGCTACACCTTCTCCAGGTTCCGCTCGAGGAAGTTCACGAACTCGATGGAGAAACTGTCCAGGCGCATGGCGATCGCCCGCACCCGGTTAAGGAAGAAGTTATACGCCATGACCGAGGGGATCGCGGCGGCCAGCCCCGCGGCGGTGGCGATCAGCGCCTCGGCGATTCCCGGGGCGACCGTGGAGAGCGTGGCGCTGCCCGTCATGGCGATGCCCGAGAAGGCGTTCATGATCCCCCAGACGGTGCCGAAGAGCCCGATGAAGGGCGTCGCGCTTCCCGTCGTAGCGAGAAAGGGGAGGTACGTCTCCATGAGCGCGATCTCCTCGTTGGTCGCCTTCCTCATGGCCCGCTCCACGTTGTCCAGAGGAAACGCACTCGCCCGGTCGGCCGGCGTCGCGGGATCGGCGGATCTGCCCCGCTGGATTCTCATCAGCTCGAGATACCCTGTCCGGAACACCTCGGTAAGCGGCGTCCGATCCGATTTCTCCGCCAGGTCATACAGGGAAGCGAGGTTCTTCCCCTCGGCGAAGGCTTTGGCGAATTCGACCTGGTTCCTTTCTATCCCCTTGAAAAGCCGGAACTTCAGAAAGATTATGGCCCAGGAAACGACGGAGAACACGATGAGCAACAGGAGCACCAGCTTTACGATCGGCCCGGCGAGCATAACATGTTGGAAGACCTGGGTGTCGAACAGGCCGGTTGCGGCCTCGGTCAAAGGAAATCCCATTCCCGTATACGACATCGAAGGGCGTACCTCCCTTAACTTGGTATCAGTCCTATATAACTCAATCGCGCACGCGGTTCAATCTTCTTGACATTTCCATCCATAAAAAATACGATAGCGGAATAATGGAACAAAGGGTAAAAAAATCCCGAAATACCAAGCAGCGCGCGGCAATTCTGGCAATCCTCCGGAAAGGCGGGTTCCATCCGACCGCGGAGGCGATCTACCACGAAGCGCGCAAGGTTCTCCCCAACATAAGCCTTGGGACAGTATACCGCAATCTCAATTTCCTCCGGGAACAGGGGATGGTCCAGGAGATCCGCACGAACAGTGAATCCTCATCGCTGTTTGAGGGAAAGTGCTCTCCCCACGCCCATTTTCACTGTACGAAGTGCCAGACGGTTTTCGACATTCCGCTTCCGCAGTGCCTCGAGGAACTCGAGTGGAAAGGGAAATCCGATATCTCCATGGTAAAATCCCTGGACCTGCACGTCATGGGCGCCTGCCGGGAATGCGGGCCGGCGCCGGCCTGACGCGTTAGACAAGGAACCCTTCCCCCGGGTTCCCGTGCCACCGGATCAAAATCCCGGGCATTTTTTGGAAACAAGCTGCTTCCGCTCTCTTCCCGTCGCCGGTGTGCCCGGGACCGGGCGCCGCCGAAAATAAAAAAACCCCGCCGGGGAAGGACCACCCTCCCTGGCGGGGTTTTCGTTTTGCCTGCGAATCCGCGGCCGATCAGCTAAGCTTCCTGCCTCCGTCCGCGGCCCACTTCTCGAGCATGTTCGTGGTGACCGACTTCGGACGCTCGATCGCGTAGCCCAGGGCACGGTCCCACGTGATGTTGGCCAGGACCCCCAGGGCACGGCCAATACCGAAGAGAACGGTGTAGAAGTCGTATTCCACGACGCCGTAATACCACTGGATGACGCCGGACTGGGCATCGACGTTCGGCCACGGATTTTTCGCCTTGCCGTGCTCCATGAGCACGCCCGGGGCCACCTTGTAGATCAGGTTGACCAGCTTGAACAGCGGGTAGTCCGGCAGGTTCTTCAGGCAGAACTCCATCTGCGATACGTACCGCGGGTCGGTCTTGCGGAGAACCGCGTGGCCGTACCCGGGGATGACCTGCCCGCTTTTCAGGGTGTCCCACAGGAACTTCTTAAGCTCCTCCTCGGTGGGGAGCTTGCCGCCCAGCTTGTTGAACACGCCCTGGCACCACCCCAGCACTTCCTGGTTCGCCAGGCCGTGGAGCGGGCCGGCCAGCCCATTGATCGCGGCGGAATAGGCGTAGTAGGCGTCGGACAGGGCCGAAGCGACCAGGTGGCCGGTGTGGGCCGAGACGTTGCCCGACTCGTGGTCAGAGTGGAGGCAGAAGTACATCCGGGCCACATCGTCATAGGGCTTGCCGATCCCCATCATGTGGGCGAAGTTGCCGCCCAGGTCGAGCTTCGGATCCGGGGCGATCGGAGTATCGCCCTTGTACTTGATCCGGTAGATGTAGGCACCGATCGCCGGGAGCTTCGCCATCAGGTTGCAGGCGTCCTCGTACATCGGGTCCCAGTACTCCATCTTCGACATTCCCTCCGCGTACCGTTTGGCGAAGACCGACTCCCTCTGCATCGCGAGGATGGCCGCGGAGAACATCGTCATCGGGTGGGTGTCGCGGGGCATGGCCCGGAGGATATCGAATACATACTGGGGTATCCGGGCACGTGTCTTGAAATCCTCGACGACCGCCAGGGTCTGCTCCATCGTCGGAACGTCGCCGGTCATCAGGAAGTAGAAAAATCCCTCGACGAACGGATACTCGGATCCTGGCACCTTGGGAAGCGCCGCAAACGTTTCGGGAATGGTCTTCCCCCGGAAACGGATCCCCTCCTCGGGGTCCAGGTAGGAGATGTCGGTCACCAGGGAGCGGATACCCCGGGCACCACCGATCGCCTGTGCGATAGTCACCTGGTCGATGATGATGTTCCCGAATTCCTTGTTGAGCTTGGTGGTACGGGGACGATGCTCTTGGATCTTCTCAAAAAGTTTTTCCTTCATAGTCATCCTTTCCGCGACTTTTGCCATGCCGCAAACCCCCTTTCACGGGATGTGGGAATGCCCTCTCTATCCGATAATCGCGCACACAGGGAAGTCCGTGGACGATCTCTCCTTTCCGTGGCGCCGAATCCCAATGAAAACCCGCGCAACGCAAGATCCAGAAGAATATTATTATGTCACAGTGAAACCGTCTCGGCCAGGAGTCCGGGCTGCTGGTATCTATCGAAGCCAAGGGTTTGAAGCAAAGAACGCAGACTGTATACCGTATACAGGAGCCGATACTTAAATAACAGGAAATCTTCCCGCAAGTCAAGCCCAAAGAGCGGAAGTTTGACATCACGGTTTTTCCTTTGTAGTATAGGGCACTTATTTGAACCCCCGGCATCGGGAACCGGAAGGACATAGGAGGGGCACCGTTGGGTCTGATCGACGAATCCGTTCTCCTCTTCGATGGCGCATGCGGGACGAATCTGCAGGGCCTTTCCCTGCCGCCGTCGGCATGGGGGAAGTACGAGGGGTGCAACGAATACCTGAACCTCTCGGCCCCGGAGGCGATCGAGGAATTGCACTCTTCGTTTCTTTCGTCCGGGGCGATGGTGCTCGAAACAAACACCTTCGGCGCCACCTCCGTTGTCCTCGCCGAGTACGGACTGGAAGGCCGTGTGGAGGAGATCAACCGCGCCGCAGTGAAAAACGCACGGGCCGCCATCGCGCGGCACGGCGGCCGGGGGTACGTTGCAGGGTCCATCGGGCCGACGACCAAACTCCCCTCGTTGGGTCACATCCCCTCCGAGGAGCTGGCCCGTTCGTTTGCCTCGCAGATCCGCGTACTTGTCGAGTCGGGGGTGGATCTCCTCGTGTTCGAGACCTGCCAGGACCTGCTGCAGGTGAAGGTCGGGCTGGTGAGCTGTTTCGAGGAGCTTTCCCGGCTCGGACGGGACATTCCCGTCATGGTGTCCCTCACGATCGAAAATTCGGGCACCATGCTGGTCGGAACGGACGTGGCCGCGGCCGTGGCGGCCCTCGAGCCGTTCCCCCTCTTCTCCCTGGGCCTGAACTGCGCCACCGGGCCGGAGGGGATGAAGTCCCACATCCGGTATCTGAGCCGTCACTGGCCGGGGCGGGTTTCCTGCATCCCCAACGCCGGCATGCCGCAGGTCGTCGGGGGACGGACGTTCTACCCCCTCGCTCCGGAGACGTTCGCCGCGGAGCTCGCGGCGTTCGTGACCGGAGAGGGGGTGAGCATCGTGGGGGGCTGCTGCGGTTCGACCCCGGAGCATATCCGGCGCCTGGCGGAAGCCCTGTCTTCCGTGCGCCCCGCTCCGCGCGCCGTGGAGGACAAGCCGTCCCTGGGAAGCCTCTACCAGGCCGTGGAGATCCGGCAGGAGATCCCGCCGCTTCTGATCGGGGAGCGGGCGAACGCCAACGGGTCGCGCCAATTCCGCGAGCGTCTCCTCGCGGACGATTACGAAGGGGCGCTTGCGATCGCCCTGCAGCAGGAGGGGGACGGAGCCCACGCCCTGGATCTCTGCACAGCCTACGCGGGGAGGGACGAGAAGAAGGACCTTGCGGCCCTGACCCGCCTGTTCGCCCAATCCGTCCGCATCCCCACCGTGATCGACTCGACCTCGCCCGACTGCATCGAGGAGGCCCTGAAGATTCACCCGGGGAAATGCCTCATAAACTCCATCAATCTGGAGGACGGCGGGAAGAACCTCGACCGGATCTGCCGGCTGGCGAAGAAATACGGCGCCGCCGTTGTGGCCTTGACCATAAACGAAACGGGAATGGCGATGACGGCCGGCGAGAAGCTCTCCACGGCGAAGGAAATCTATGATCTGGCGGTCCGCCGGTACGGGCTTAGGCCCCACGACCTGCTGTTCGACATGCTGACCTTCACGATCGGCTCCGGGGACTCATCCCTCCACAACGCGGCAGCGGAGACGATCGAGGCCGTCCGCCGGGCGAAAAAGGAACTGCCGGGCGCGTTCACGATCCTGGGGGTAAGCAACGTCTCCTTTGGACTGTCCCCGCCTTCCCGCCGCATTCTCAACTCGGTCTTCCTCCACGAGGCGGTCGAGGCGGGACTTACCGCCGCGATCATCGACGCCGCAAAGGTTCTCCCCCTGGCGAAGATCCCGGAAGAAGATCGGCGGGTCTGCCTCGACCTGCTCTACAACCGGCGGACGGAGGGCGTAAACGCGCCGCTGGAAACATTTCTGGCGCATTTTTCCGGCACGACGGAAGAAGAGGGAAGTCCTTCCGAGGAGAACGGCGCCGATGTTCCCCCGGAGAAGGCGCTCACCGGGAAAGTCGTCGCCGGCGACAGGGCCGGGATCGAGGATCTCCTGTCGATTCTGCTCTCCCGGCGGACGGCGGGCGAAGTGATCAACCAGATCCTCGTGCCGGCCATGCGGCACGTGGGGGAGCTGTTCGGGCGGGGCGAAATCCTTCTCCCGTTCGTGCTCAAGTCCGCGGAAGTCATGAAACAGAGCGTGGATTACCTCGAGCCCTTTCTCGTCAAGGCCGAACGGGACACCGGCCGGAAGGTCCTGCTGGCGACCGTCGCCGGGGACGTCCACGACATCGGAAAGAACCTGGTCGACATCATTCTCTCCAACAACGGGTACCGCGTATACAACCTCGGCATCAAGGTCCCCGCGGAGACGATCATCGGGAAGGCCCGGGAATACGGCGTCGACGCGATCGGCCTTTCCGGCCTCCTCGTCAAGTCGGCCATCATCATGAAGGAGAGCATGCCCCAGTACGGGGAGGCGGGGCTTTCCATGCCCATCCTTCTCGGAGGCGCGGCGCTCACCGAAAAATTCGTGGCCGAGGAGTGCGTACCGGGATACGGGGGACCGGTGGTCTACTGCGCCGACGCCTTCGCAGGTCTTACGGCAATGCAGGAGCTCGAGGCGGGAACGCTCCATTCCACGACGTACCGGGAGACGGGGAAGAAGGTCACCGCGCCGGGGCGCAGGGAAGCGCGGATCTCCCGGGACAATCCGGTACCGGAGCCCCCGTTCCTGGGGGCCCGCCACGTCACGGACATCGCAACGGATCTTCTCTTCCCCTACGTCAACGAACAGGCGCTGTTCCGGGGACGCTGGGGGTACCGACGGGGGAAGATGGAGGCCGAAGAGTACCGCCGGCTCGTCGAGGAGACGGTGAAGCCGATGTACGAGAAGCTGAAACGCCAGTGTGTGGAGGAGAGCCTCTCGCGCCCGATGGTCGCGTACGGATATTTCCGGTGCTTCTCCGAGGACGACACCCTCGTCGTGCAGCATGAGGGACGGGACTACGCCTTCCCCTTCCCCCGCCAGAAGAACCCGCCGCATCTCTGCATCGCCGACTACTTCCGGGCGACGGCGGAAGGCAGCGATATCGCAGGGTTTTTCGTGGCGACGATCGGGGAGCGGTTCGGGCAGGCGACGCGGGAACTCTTCGAGGCGAACCGGTACCATGATTACCTGATGCTGCACGCGCTTTCCGTCGAGCTCACCGACGCATTGGCCGAGTACTGGCACGAAGTGATGCGGCGGGAGCTTTGCATCGCGGAACAGAAGCCGTCCGGTCCGGAAGGGTACGTCGTCCAGGAATACCAGGGATCCCGGTACGGTTTCGGCTACCCCGCATGCCCGGACCTGGAGGCCCACCGGCCGGTATTCGAGCTGCTCCGGCCGGAGACGATCGGGGTCACGCTCACCGAAACGATGGAGATGGTGCCCGAGCAGACCACCTCGGCCATCGTGGCGCACCATCCGCAGGCGAAGTATTTCGCCATATAGCCACCCGAAGGAGAATAACCATGAAGAAGTACATCTGCACGAACTGCGGGTACATTTACGATCCCGCGGTGGGGGACCCGATGGGGGATATTCCCCCCGGCACGGCCTTCGAGGCGTTGCCGGACCAGTGGGTCTGCCCCATGTGCTACGCGCCCAAGGCGACCTTCGACGAGATGGAGTAGGCGGTGGAGCAGATCCTCGACCGGATGAAGAGATCCCCGCTGATGTTCGACGGGGCCATGGGGACGATGATCTACGACCGTGGGGTCTTCATCAACACCTGCTTCGACGAACTCTCCCTCTCCAATCCGAAGCTCATCGGCCAGATCCACCGGGAATACGTGGAGGCCGGGGCCGAGGTGATCGAGACGAACACCTTCGGGGCCAACCGGATCGCCCTCCGGCCGTACGGGCTTTCCGAGAAAGTCGTGGAGATCAACCGCCAGGCGGTGCGCATCGCCCGGGAGATCGCGGGCGATGCGGTGTACGTGGCCGGCGCCGTGGGTCCGTGCATTCGCCCGGACCAGATCATGCCGGACGAGCACACCGGAGAGGTGGAGGAGGCCTTCTCCGAGCAGATCGGGGCGCTGGTCGGGGAAGGCATCGACCTCGTCGTGCTGGAGACGTTCACTCACCTGAAGGAAATCCGGCTGGCTGCCCAGGCAGCCAGGAGGCTCGGCGTAACGGTGCTCGCATCGTTCGTGCTGAACGACCGAGAGGAGACGGCCGTGGGGGTGAAAGCGAGCGCCATCGCCCAGGCGCTGGACGCCGACGAGAACGTGGACGCCGTCGGGATCAACTGCGGGACCGGCCCCGCCGGGGTTTTCGACGCGCTGCAATCCGTTCTCCCCCTGGTCGGAAAGCCCGTCGTCGTGATGCCTAACGCGGGCTTCCCCCGGGATGTCGGGGGACGCCTGCTCTACCTTACCAGTCCGGAATATTTCACCGAGTACGCCAAGAAATATATCGAGCTGGGCGTGCGCGGGGTCGGCGGATGCTGCGGAACCACACCGGCGCACATCCGGATGGCCAGCCGGGCAGTCAAGTCGCTGAGCGGGGTGAAGAAGCATATCGAGGTGCGGGTACCCACCCAGCAGGGGATCCTGGTCCAGGTCGTCCCGCCCGAGAAGAAGTCGCGGCTGGCACGAAAGATCCTCGCGCAGGAAAAGGTGACCTCCGTGGAAATCGTGCCCCCGCGCTCCAGCGACCTCTCGGGAATGCTCGCCAAGGTGAGGAAGTGCGCCGAGGCGGGCGTCGATGCGATCAACATCCCCGACGGGCCGCGGGCAAGCGCCCGCGTCTCCCCCATGATCGCCGCCATCGCCATCCAGAAGGAGGTCGGCATCGAGACGATCCTCCACTACTGCTGCCGTGACCGCAACCTCATCGGGATGCAGTCCGACCTCCTCGGCGGTTACGCCGCCGGACTGGCGAACTTCCTGATCATCACAGGCGACCCCCCCAAAGTGGGCGACTACCCCCAGGCCACGGGGGTATTCGACGTGGACGCGATCGGGCTCACCCAGGTGACGGCCAACCTGAACCGGGGGTTCGATATCGGCGGGAACCCGATCGATCCCCCGACGGGCATCTTCATCGGCGTCGGCGCGAACCCGTGCGCCGTGGAACTGGAACGGGAGATCGACCGCTATTTCCGCAAGATCGACGCGGGCGCCGAGTTCGCCATCACGCAGCCGGTCTTCGACGTCGAGGCCCTGTTCCACTTCCTGGACCGCGTGGAAGGGCATTCCCGCCGTATCCCCGTCATCGCGGGAGTGTGGCCGCTGGTCAGCTACAAGAACGCCGAATTCATGAACAACGAGGTCCCCGGTGTGGTGGTCCCCCGGGAGATCCTCGACCGGATGGCCCGCTGCCGGACGAAGGAGGAGAGCCAACGCGCCGGGATCGACATCGCGAGGAACACCATCTTGCGGGTTTCCTCCCGCGTGAGCGGTTTCCAGGTAAGTGCCCCCCTGGGCAGTGTGGAGACTGCGCTCGCGGTCCTGGAAAAGGGGCGGTAAGAAAGATTCCCATGTTTGTTGACATCGACCAAACCCATCCCTATAAATGTCCTATGGTGGACGAAAACGAACTCAAGTTTTCCGAGGACCACCTCTGGGTCCTGGAAATGGGCGATACCGCCCGCATCGGGCTCTCCGATTACGCCCAGGAACAGCTCGGGGAGATCCTGACCGTGACGCTGGCCGAGGGCGGGAAGTTCCTCGAGCAGGGCGGGGTGGTAGGCGAGGCCGAATCGCAGAAAACCGTCGTGGAACTCGTCTCTCCCCTGTCCGGCACCATCCGGGCCGTCAACGATAACGTCGTGGAGGATCCTTCCCTGATCAACGTCGACCCGTACGGGAAGGGGTGGCTCGTCGAGGTGGAGATGGCCGAGCCCGAGGAGCTGGAGCAGCTCATGAGTTACGACGAGTACGACCTGTTCATCGAAGATTGAACCGGAAAAGGAGCATTTCTTGGAGGAACCGGCTACCCCGATGCCTTCCTATAGGCATGACACCCGGCGCAGCTTCCTGTCCATAACGCTCGGAACGGCAACCGCGATCTTTTCCGCATCGCTTCTCTACCCTCTCATCAAGTTCCTGTGGCCTCCCGCCGCGACGGTCGGCGGCGAGGGGAGCGTCGGAATCCCGGTCGAGGACCTGCTGGTGGGACAGTCGCGGGTCGTCTCCCTCAAGGGCGAACCGGTCCTCATCATCCGGGAAGAGAACAAGGTCGTGGCGCTTTCGGCCGTCTGCCCGCATCTGGGATGCGTCGTCAGGTACAAAGGCGGGGGGTCCATTTTGTGCCCCTGCCACGAGGCCTCCTTCGACCTGAACGGAAACGTGACGGGCGGCCCCTCCCCCCGTCCCCTCACCTACTATCCGGTCCGGATCGTGGGGGGTCGAATCGTGGTCGAATCCTGACGAACGGGAACCCGGGCGGAAGCGAATGACGGAAGACAGGAACAGGGACGCCAGGCAGCAAGCCCGTCAGGAGCTGGAGAAGCGCACCGTCTTCACGGAGATCTTCAACCTCTTTTCCCTGGTGGGGTTTCTCTACGGGACGCTCGACGAGGATCTCCCATTTCGCGAGGCGGTCCGGAAGCAGTTCGAGAAGCCGGTCTGCTTCTACCGGACGAAGCTCGAGAGCAACCTGCTGGCCTGCCTCGGGGGAATCGCGTTCCTGCTCTATCTCTTTCTCCTTGGGACGGGGATCCTCCTCCTCATGTATTACCGTCCCACGACCGCCGAAGCGTACAGCAGCGTCGTCGAGATCACGAACCGCGTTCCCTACGGATGGCTCGTCCGGGGAATCCACTACTGGGCGGCCAACCTGATGATCGTAGCGGTCTTCCTGCACATGATGCGGGTTTTCTTCACGGCCGCCTATCGGCCTCCGCGGGACATCACGTGGGTCAACGGGATGATGCTGCTGCTGTTCACCCTCTCCTTCGGTTTCACCGGCTACCTGCTGCCGTGGAACCAGATCTCCTACTGGGCCACGACGGTCGGAACGGACAGCATGTCGGCGATCCCGGTGGTGGGAGACACGCTGAAATATTTCGTGCGCGGTGGGGACGTGGTCGGCCAGCTCGCCCTGACTCGGACATTCGCCTTCCACGTGGTGATTCTCCCGGCGCTCATGCTTCTGTTCATGGTTCTCCACTTCCTCATGATCCGGCGGCAGGGTATCGCCGATCCGTTGTAGGAGCGGGAGATGGCGCGGCAGGAACCCCGGGAACGTTACGACAAGTACGGAAGCGAGCCGTTTTTCCCGAATCACGTCGTCCGCCAGGCGATCCAGTTCGTGCTTCTTTTCGCCCTCCTCATCCTCCTTTCCTCCCTGGCGCCGGCGCCGATGCTGCCCAAGGCGGACCCGTTCGACACTCCGGAATACGTGAAGCCCGCATGGTATTTCCTCGGGGCGTACCAGTTCCTGAAACTGTCCGAGAAGCTGGCCTTTCTGGGGCCGTGGGCGCCCAAGGTCATCGGCGTCCTCGCGCAGGGACTCGGGGCCATGGTGATCTGGTTCCTGCCGTTCTGGGACCGTAACCCGGAGCGTCACCCGTACCGGCGGCCGACCGCCGTCCGGGCCGGTATCGCGTTCACCTTCCTCTTTCTGATCCTGACCATTTGGGGATATTTTTCTTGATCCGCGCCGGGACCCCCGCGCGATCCGCCGCGGCGTTGTCCCTCGTGGCCGCGTTCGTCGTTCTCCTCGCGCTCATCCCTTCTTCCGCCGCCGCGCAGGAAAAGGTCGACCAGTGCTTCGCCTGCCACAACCGCCTCGGCGGGAAGCTCGGCGCGCCGGCGAAGGAGCACTTCCCGAGCGTGCACCGGGAAGCGGGTGTCTCCTGCGTGACGTGCCACGGCGGCAACCCGTCGTTGCCCACCGAGGAAGGAATGGACCCCCGGTACGGATTCCTCGGAAAACCGGCGGTCCGGGACATACCCCGGTTGTGCGGCCGCTGCCACTCGGACATCGCCATGATGCGGCAGTATAACCTGCGGACCGACCAGCTCGCCGAATACCGGACGAGCCGGCACGGCAGGTTGCTCTACGAGAAAAACGACACCAAGGTCGCCGTATGCACCTCATGCCACGGCAAGCACGAGATCCGCCGGAAATCGGATCCGGATTCGACGGTGTACCACACGAACGTCCCTCGTATGTGCGGGAAGTGCCACGCGGACCCGGAGTACATGAAGCCGTACGGCATACCCACGGACCAGCGGGAGAATTTCGAGAACGGGATCCACGGCCGGATTCTGGCCGGGAAGGTCCGGCGGGAGAACCCGAATCTCGCCCCCAACTGCGCCACCTGCCATGGGGTCCACGGAGCCGCGCCCCCGGGAATCGGGGAGGTGGCCAACGTCTGCGGAGGCTGCCACGCCGCCGTGGCCGGCTACTTCCGGGAAAGCGCACACTTCGACTCGGCCCGGGAAATCGGGGAGCCGAAGTGCATCACCTGCCACGGGAACCATTCCAACCGCAGGCCCGCCATCAAGGTCTTCACGGGGGCGGGACCGGGGGAGTGCGGATTCTGTCACGACACGGGGAGCAAGGCGCTCCTGTTCGCGGAAAGCGTCCGTGACCTCCTGAGTTCGCTGGAGGAAGGAATCGCGGAAACACGGAAGGATCTCGAGGAGGCCACGGCGGCTGGCCGAAACGTGGACAGGCTCAAGGCGGCCTACGAAAACGCGCGCAACAAGCTCACCGAGGTCGAACCGGTGTTCCACACCTTCTCCATCGACCGCATCCTCCCCCTCATCCATGAGTCCGACTCCTTCCTGCGGGAGGCGCGCCTGGAGATCCGGAACTTCCGCGAGGAACAGCGCCAGCGCCGATCGGTGGCCCTCTACTCCGTGACGATGCTTCTCCTGATCGCCGTCCTGCTCGGCATAAAGCTCTTCCTCCTTCCGGGTCGTCCTTACGGGGGAGGCGAGAAAACAGGTTGAACATCCCGGACCGCCGCGGATAGAATACGAACCCGGCGTCCGGCCTTCAGGAACGATTCCCGGTAGAGAAAGGCTACGGTAATGGACGAGCAGCGGAAAGGCCTCGAGACCCCCGACAGCCAGGAGAAGACCCGCAAGGAACGGGTTTTCGAAAAGTTCGGCATGCACATTCCCCGGGGGAAGGAGGACCAGCTCCACCTCAGGCCCCGGTTCTTCAAGTTTCTCGGGTTCCTCGGGATTCTCGTCCTCATATTCTCCGCGGGCATGTTCGAGTTTTCGACCAGTCCGTACTTTTGCGCAAGCTGCCACATCATGAAGCCGTATTACCAGGCGTGGAAGACCTCCAGCCACAACCACGTGCCGTGCGTGGACTGCCACTATCCGCCGGAGGTGCGGGAGAAACTGATTCTCAAGTTCCAGGCGCTCTCGCAGGTCGCCAAGTACGTCACGCGCACATACAGCTCCAAGCCGTACGCCGAGATCGACGACGCCTCCTGCCTGCGGATGGGCTGCCACGAGACCCGGCTCCTCCAGGGGCAGGTCACGTTCAAGCGCGGGATCAAGTTCGACCACCGGCCGCACCTGCTGGACCTCAAGCGGGGGAAGAAACTCCGGTGCACCAGCTGCCACAGCCAGATCGTCGTGGGAAACCACATGGAAGTCACGGAGAGCACCTGCTTCCTGTGCCACTTCAAGGGAACCAAGTTCGGGCGCGTCGAGAATCCGATCGGAGGATGCGGAAACTGTCACGCCGCCCCGGAAGGGGATATCAAACTGGAAGGGGCGACGTTCAACCACAAGGACTTCGTCGGCTCCCGCCACGTGGCGTGCCAGAACTGCCATCTCGAGGCGATCCAGGGAGAAGGGGAGGCGAAGAAGGACCGCTGCCTCCAGTGTCACAACGAGCCGGTCCGGCTTGCGCGGTACGCGGACACCGACTTCATGCACAGGAACCACGTGACCGAACACAAGATCGAGTGCACGCATTGCCACGAGGAGATCCGGCACGCGGTCAAGACATCGATCGAGCCGCTGCAATACGACTGCACGGTCTGCCACGAGAAGAAGCACAACATCCAGAAGCAGATCTACATGGGGATCGGCGCCCGGGGCGTCTCCAACATGCCGAGCGTGATGTTTCTCACCAACGTGGACTGCATCGGTTGCCATCTCGTCCCGAAGACGGCGGCGGGTACCGTGGCATTCCTCGGCCAGACCTTCCGGGCCTCCGAGGCCGCCTGCCTCGGGTGCCACGGGGAGGACTACAAGGGGGTGCTGGGGAGCTGGCAGGAGGACGTGAAGGCGGCTCTCGACGAGACGAAACCGGTCGTAGAGAAAGCCCGGGCCCTGCTGCGATCCGAACATGCCTCCCGCAAGGAGAACCGGAAGGCCGTTTCGCGGGCCAGGGACGCCGAGTACAACTATCTCTTCATCCTCTACGGGAAGGGGATCCACAACGTGGAATACGCCACCGAGGTGCTTAGGCAGGCACGGGCGGATGCCCAGGCGGCGCTCGCCTCGTTCTCCGAAAGGAACGCCCCGGATTCAAAGAAAACGGCGGAAGAGGGCGGCACGGAGGCCGGGAGGAAGCAATAAGACCTTCGTCCTCCCGACCGGTCACTTCTTCTTCAGGATCTTGTCCAGGGCGGACTGCGCCGATTTCAGAAGCTCCATGCTCAGTTCGTAATTGTGGGTCCCCCGGCCGTTGCTGACGATCAGGTAGTTCGTCTCGGCCCCCTGGAGCAGCGTTTTCTCCTCTTCGACGTTCTTACCGATCTTTTCGCCGCGGTCCAGGTACTCCCTGGCTTCCTCGAGGCCCACCGCAATGATGTTCTCCCTAGCGGTGATCTTCTCCTTCCAGGTGATGAGCATCTTCCCGTACTCGGCGTCGTGGCACTCCTCGCACTTGGCCTTAACAGTGAGGACCGTCTGCGTCCCCTTCGTAAGCTCGTGGCAGTCGGTGCATCCCACACCCCCCTCGGCCATCACGTCGGGGCTCGGGGAGACGCCGACGGGCTTGACCTTGCCCTCATAAAGCGCCTTGTGCGGCTTGTGGCACTGCCCGCAGTCGATGTCCTTGCTCTCGTGGTGGCACGCCATGCATTCCGACTTGGTGACGATGCGCATCTTGTGCTTGTCCGGGGAATGGCACTTGGTGCACTGGATCCCCACGTCCCGAACGTGAAGCTGGTGGGGAAAGCGCACCTCCATTTCCCGGAAGAAGAGTTCCCCCGGCGGCCGGACCCGCTGGTGGCACAACGTCATGCAATACGCGGAAGAGCTTTTCAGGATGGACGGTCGGGGAGGCCCGCCGCCTACCCCGGCAGCCTTGAACGCGGCGGAAACCTGGTCGTATCCGGCCCGCACGATCCGGTAGGCATACTCGATGTTGTGGGCTCCGCGTCCGGCCTTCAGGAGGTTGAGATTGGCGCGGGCATCCGCCACCAGCGCCCGGGCCTCCGCAACGCTCTTCGACTTGGCGGGGCCGGTCCCGACCGCCGCCTCCCCGGAGGCGACGATCGCCCCCATGTTGGCGACGAGGACGCGGGACTCGCGAATCCAGTCGTCGAGCATCCGGTCGTAGTTCTTCCCGTGGCAGACGACACAGCTTTGCCGCTCGGCCGTGAGCTTCTTCTCCCCGGGGAAAGCGACGCCGGATTCCCGCACCTCCACGGACGTCGTGTGGCAACCGTCGCAGGAGACCTGGGCCGAGAACATTCGGGAGGGGGTGTCCGGGACCCCCCGCGCACCGGCCCCCATGTACATCTCCTTCTGGTAGTTGTGCAGACGCTTGTGGCATGCGTCGCACTGCACCTCGAAGGTCTTGACCATCTCGACCTCGCCGTGCCGGATCTTCTCGTGGCACTTGAGGCATTCGATCGCGTTGTTGGTGACGTGCGTCCGGTGGAGGGCAAGGGAATCCGCCTTCCCCTGCAGCCGGCCGACGTGGCAGTCGAAACACCGGGAATCCTCGACCTTTCCGTCCCCCTCCGCCACTCTCAGGTGGCACTGCTTGCACTGCACGCCGATCTTCAGGTAGGAATCGTGGGAAAAGGTGAACCCGCTGTGCTCCACCGTCTTTGTCGGGGTTCCGTGGCACCCGGGGCATCCGCCGAGGGCCTGCCCCTGGCTGATCCCCTTGAAGTGGCACAGGAAGCAGATGTTCGTGTCGACCGCGACATGTTCTCCCTGGACGATCGAATAGTGGCACGACGTGCAGCGCAGCTGCTCTCCCCGTTTGAGATTCGTCAGGTGGTCCTGATGGTCGAAGGCGATGGCGCCGAGCATGGCCTTCCCCTTCTCGATGCGCCCCTCGTGACAGCCTTCGGAAAGGCACGCCTTGTCCGGCACGTTAGCGTGGGGCTTGGGGTGGTACAGGCCGGTCCAGTATTTGAGCGTCGTCACGGTGATGAACACCGGGGAGAAGGAATGGCACTTGATGCAGGAGACGTCCGCGTGCTTGGACGTCTTCCACTGGTCGTAGAACGGGTCCATGTAGTGACAGACGACGCACGACTTGGGAAAGTAGGCGGCGACGAAGAAGGCCCCGTTGAGGACGATCAGGATCCCCAGGACGACGCCCCCGATGGCCAGGAGCGGCCTCCGGTATTTCACGACGAGGTCCCACCAGGAAAGAAACATCTCTTTCATCGGTTGGGCACCTCCGCCGACTCCTGTTTCGACCGTTTCGCCATGATCTCGTCGTATTCGAGCGGATGCTCCTCCTTCATCTCATGCTCCGAGATCTGCCCGTGCCACCACATCAGCGTCCCGGGGAACCGGTCCGGGTTGAAGTGGACGTTGTAGAAGTGCCAGATGACGATGGCCAGCGTGGCGAGCATCGCCTCGTCGCTGTGCATCTCGTGGGCGACGTCCAGGACGTACTTCGGGAAATATTTGAGGACGATCCCCTCGAACCAGAGGAAGAGGCCCGAACCGATCATGATGACGCACCCCCAGTAGACGGCCCAGTAGTCGAATTTCTCGATGTAACTGAACCGGCCGAACCGGGGTTTTTCGGGGGTTTTTCCCAGAAAATGCCGGACGTTCTGCACCGCGTCCTTCCCGTCCTTGGGGGTGGGGATCAAAAGAACGAAATCCCGCCTGCCCTGCCGGGAGAACACCGTGTAGAAGAGGTGATGCACCATGAAGTAGATGAGCATGACCGCGCCGAACCGGTGCACCATCGTGGAGTTGTGGATCCCCCCCCACAGATTCACCAGGTACCGGGAGAGCACGAAGTCGGGGAACTTGATCGGCATCCCGGTGATGATGAGGAGGATGACCGATGTGAACATCACGATATGCTGGAAACGGAAGTTCTTGTTGAACCGCTGGAACATCTCGCCTTCCTCGTGGAGCTTCTCCCGCCGCTTCTCCTCCCGGCGCCTCCGCGCCTCCTCCCTGCGTTCCGCCGCCGTCCGGATCCGTTTTTCCCGCTCCACCTCCTCGAGAACGCGGGCGCGAACCTTTTCCCGGATCTTTTCCGCTTCGGAGGGGTCGAGGTCGGCCGTCTCCCCGGCGATGGCTGCCTCGATCTCCCCTTCCAGGGTTTCCTGCTTCGGATCCTTCTTCTCATTCATAAATATTCGTTTCCTCTCCCGCTGATCGGTTTTCCCCCGTTGGGCACAGAAACACTACTTTTCGCCGCGAAGCCTCCGGGTCCGCCCGTACATGTCGAGGAAGATGTGCGCGATGAGGGCGAGCATGGTGGCGATGGTGAGGTATTTGAAAAACTGGGCCGTGTAATAGATGATCCCGGACTCCTTCTTGTGGGAATCGACGTGCATCTTCCCCACGGCGAAGTTGGGGTTCGCTCCCGGGTGGCACTTCCCGCAGGTGACGGGAACGTTCTTCGGGTTGACCATCGAGAGCGGGTCCTCGGGCGGGCGGATGTCGTGCACGCCGTGGCAGGAGGCGCAGTTGGCCACCGTCCGGGAGCCGAACTGCCCCGCCACGCCGTGAAACGAGTTCTTGTACGTGGCCACCTG
>DATHRT010000219.1:0-2336 GCA_035464915.1 Candidatus Limnocylindria bacterium | reverse complement strand
TCGACGTCTCCTTTCTCGTCGGACTCGAGGAGGGGATCCTTCCCCATTCCCGGTCCACGGGTTCGGAGTTCGACGTGGAGGAGGAGCGCCGGCTGTTCTATGTCGGCCTTACCCGCGCGAGGGAAAGGGCGTATCTCTCTATCGCTCGCCGGAGGGCCCTCTTCGGCAGGTTCCGGGACGCCGTCCCATCAAGGTTTCTCTCCGAGATTCCGCCCGCACTCCTGCGTTGGGAGGGGATGCTTCCGCCCGGGGAGGGAGCGGTGCGCGGTGCGGCCGGTCGCCCATTTCGCGCCGGGGGGGGTAACGAATCGCTCCGCGCGAAACCGCAGGACCCCGTGCCGGCCGGTCGCGGGCCGGGACCTGCCGTGCGGCGGTCGATGCGCGTGCGTCACCCTGCCTTTGGTGAAGGGAATGTCGAAGCGGTGGAAGGGGAGGGAGACAATCGGAAGATCACGGCCTGTTTTCCCGGGTACGGGCGGAAAACGATTCTCGTCCGGCTCGGGAAGATGGAATTTCTATCCTGAAAACTCGCCTACGATCCGATGAAGAGCTCGAACTCCCCTTCTCTATCCCCCCCCTTCGGGTGGGAGTAGAGAAAAGACGCTGCGGTCCTTTCCCGCTTGACCATGGTAAGAATAAAGGTGAGGGCCCCGGTGGTCACCAGGGCGGCGAGGAAATAAAAGGTCCGAGGGAATTTCACAGATGTCTCCCGACATGCCGCAACAGCCGGCGTTTCCTCTGATTGTAAGGCAAATCCCGTGCGCGGCCAAGCGCGAAAGGCCCCCGGTCGTAGTGGCCGGGTCTTGCACCGCCCAGGAAAAACGTGATAATCGTTGACATTCAGGAAAGATAGATGAAACCCGGTTCACGAGGTCGAATCTAACAGGGAGCGGAGAATGCCCGCTGAGCGGTTGCTCGACGACAACGTTCTTTTGGAGGAGCTTCGGAACGGCTCCTCCGAGGCTGTAGAGGCGCTCTTTGAGCGGTTTCACGGGAAGATTTACGGCCTTGCGATGTCGATACTGAAGAACGAAAGCGACGCCGAGGAAGCCGCGCAGGACGTGTTCCTGACGGTTTTCCAGAAGGCGCACACGTTCAAGGGGAACTCCGCGCTGTACTCCTGGATCTACCGGATCTGCGTGAACGCCTGTCTGATGCGGCTTCGCGGGAAGCGCCGGCAGGAGACGGTGTCCATCGAGGAGTTCATGCCCGTCTTCACGGAAGACGGCATGCACATGAGTCCGGTCGAGGACTGGAGCAATAAAGTCGAGCGGAAGATGCTCGACAAGGAACTGGGGCAAGTGATCAAGAAGTTCACGGACGATCTGTCCGAAAAGTACAGGGTGGTCTTCGTACTGAGCGATGTGGAAGGGCTGTCGAACGAGGAAACCGCGCAAATTTTGGGGCTGACGGTCCCCGCGGTGAAATCGCGCCTTCACCGGGCACGCCTGTATCTGCGGGAACAGCTGACCCGGTATCAGCGGGAAGGGAAGACGGAATAGATGCCATGAACTGCAAGGAGCTGGTCTACCTGCTGGGGGATTACCTCGATGGTTCGATGGAGGAACAGCTGCGGAAGGACCTGGATACCCACCTCGTGATGTGCGAGTCCTGCACGAATTTCCTCAAGACCTACGACACGACGAAGCTGATCTGCCGGCAGGTCCGGCTGACCGATATCCCGGAGGAATTCCGGGAAAGGCTGAACTCCTTCGTGATTCAGAAAGCGAGGGAGCACCACAAGGGGCTGGAAAAATACAGGAAGATGGCCGCCGAGGAGCAAAAACGGAATGTAGAGAATCTCCTGCGGGCATTCCGGGAGCAGCGTTTGGCCCCTTCCCTCTCCCTTCTGTTTGATACGCATCGTGACCGTTGCGAGACGTGCGGGGGGTTCTTACGGTATCTGAACGGCGGGGGGGAACCAAAGACCTGTCCCGAAGAAATCGAGGAGCACTTCGCCGAGTTTCTCGATGCGATTCCCCTGGGCGAGGAGCCGT
Source organism: Candidatus Limnocylindria bacterium (assembly GCA_035464915.1). Lineage (GTDB taxonomy): Bacteria > Desulfobacterota > Deferrimicrobia > Deferrimicrobiales > Deferrimicrobiaceae > CSP1-8. Next base: position 339 of record DATHRT010000219.1, on the reverse strand, counting down.
TCCGGGCCTGACGGCGGGTTTCCGGTGTGTTTTTTTATCCTGCTTGAAAACCGTGTTATACTGTGTCTACCGCCCTTGGAAGAGCGGGTACCGCCATGGAACCCCTTCCGGCCGCCTCACCCCCTGCCGGCCGACCACAGGGGCCATCGCTTCTTCCTTTTTTTCATCTTACGATACGGGGAACGCCGTATGCGTCTTTTTCCATTCAGCGCGATCGTGGGTCAGGATCTGCTGAAGAAGGGTCTTCTGGTGAACGCGGTGGACCCCACGATCGGCGGTGTCCTGATCCGGGGGGAGAAGGGCACGGGCAAGACGACGGCGGTTCGGGCGTTTTCCGCG
>DATHRT010000218.1:0-7774 GCA_035464915.1 Candidatus Limnocylindria bacterium | reverse complement strand
GACGTCACCAAGATCCTGGAAACCGCAATGGCCGGCTCCAAGGTCGGAGAGTTCCGGGCCCAGGGCAACTCCTACCGCATTCTCGTGAAGCTGAAAGACGCCGAGAAACGGTCGCTGGACGAGATCCTCAACCTGACCCTCACCACGGGAACCGGCGAACAGGTGGCGCTGCGAAGCGTCGTCACGACCGAGAAAAGCCGCGGGCCGATCCTGATCGACCGCAAGGACCAGCAGCGGCTGGTGAACGTCACGGCCAACGTCACGGGACGCGACATGGGCTCCGTCGCCGCGGACGTCCAGGAACGGCTGGCCCGGATTCCGCGCCCCGTCGGGTACGACCTTCGGGTCGCCGGCAACTACGAAGAGCAGCAGAAGTCGTTCCACGAACTGGTAATCTCGCTCGTGCTGGCGTTGGTCCTTGTGTACATGGTGCTGGCCTGTCAGTACGAATCGCTGCGGGACCCCCTGGTCGTCATGGTGTCCGTCCCGGTGGCCGCGACCGGCGTGCTCCTCATCCTGTTCCTGACGAAGACCACGCTCAACCTGCAGTCGTACATCGGCTGCATCATGCTGGGGGGGATCGTCGTCAACAACGCGATTCTCCTGGTGGACCAGGCCGGCCAGCTGACAAAAGGAGGGATGAGCGTTCGCGACGCGGTGGGCGAGGCGGGCCGTCGTCGGCTGCGGCCGATCCTGATGACGACGCTTACGACCGTCCTCGCCCTGCTGCCGCTGGCGCTAGGCATCGGCGAGGGGGCGGACGCCCAGGCCCCGCTGGCCCGGGCCGTCGTCGGAGGCCTCACGGGGTCGACGCTGATCACGCTGGTGCTGATTCCGGCGGTCTACTCCCTGTTTCATCCCGAACGGAAAGAGGTCGGCGAATGAAGGTTCCCCGCTCGCAGTGGCTGCTTGCGCCGATTCTGGCGGTCCTGCTGGCGGTGCTCTCCGGCGGCTGCATCCGGCCGGATCGGTGGGGCGTCTTTCAAAAGACTTTTGAGCCTCCCGTCCCTGCGGAAGACACCCGCCCTATCGAAGGGACCGAGCCGTTTCACCCTCGCCTTGCCGAAGAGCCGGCGTTCGCACTGCCGGCGGAGGGACCGGCGAGCCTTTCCGTCGAACAGGCGATTCTGCTTGTCCTTACAAACAACCGCGATCTGCAGGTGCGCCAGATGAACCCGGTCATCGCCGGGACCTTCGAAAAGATCGAACGGGGGACGTTCGACCCTGAGCTGTTCGCGGAATTTTCGTACGGGAAGGAACGGACGAAGGAGACGGCCGCCTCGACCGGCACGGAGTTCGACGTCGAAGGAAACGAAACCACCGCCATCGCCGGCATCCGCCAGACGCTCCCATCCGGAACCACGTTCGAAGCCACGGTCGAGCAGGAGCGCACCGTCTCCGACCGCACCCCCGAACTGCAGACCGCCCGTCTGGGTTTGAGCGTCACGCAGTCCCTGTTGCGGGGTTTTGGGCCCTCGGTGAACCTGGTCAGCGTGCGGCAGGCCGAACTCGGTGCCGTCGCCAGCGTATACGAGCTGCGCGGCTTCACCGAGGCGGTTCTGGCAAGTACCGAGATCGCCTACTGGAACTACGTGCTCGCGCGGCTCGCGATCGAAATCGTCGAGAAATCGCTGGCCGTGGCGAGGCAGCAGAAAAACGAGGTCGAGCTGCGCATCGAGGTCGGCATCCTGCCGGAGATCGAAGCCGCGGCCGCCCGCGCCCAGGTAGCAAGCCAGGTGCAGGCGTTAATCGAGGCGCGCAGCCTGCTGGAAGAGAACCGGCTGCGGCTCCTGCAGCTGATCAGCCCCGGCCCCCATGGCCGGCTCGATCTCCAGGTTGACGCCACAAGCGAGCCGAACATCGAACCCGAACCGATCACCGACCTTGGCGACCGTCTGCAGCTGGCCGAACAGTCACGCCCCGATTTGAACGAAGCAAGGCTTCGGCTCGCGCAGAACCGCCTGCAGACGATCGCGACCCGCAACGGCATCCTTCCGCGGCTGGACCTCTTCATCGCCCTGGGACAGACAGGGTTCGCAGATACCTTTTCCGACTCGTTCCGCGAGCTCGACGGCAACACCTATGATTTCAGGGCCGGCATCCGTTTGAGCCACTTCCTCGGAAACCGGGCGGCCGATGCCAAGGATCTTGCCGCACGGGCTTCGCGCCGCCAGGCGGCCGATGCCGTGGACAACCTTCTTCAGATGGTCCAGGTCGACGTGCGCCTTGCATTCAACGAGGTCGAGCGCGCCCGCCAGCAGATCTTTGCGAGCCGTGCAACCCGCACGCTTAGAGAAGAGACGCTTAACGCGGAAAAGGAACGGTTCGACGTGGGGGTTAGCACCTCCTTGCTGGTCGCCCAGGCCCAGCGGGATCTTCTGGCCAGCAGCATCGAAGAGGTCAAGGCGATCATCAACTATCGGACCGCCCTGGTCCGGCTGTATCTCGCCGAGGGCAGCCTCCTCGACCGCCGCGGGGTCAGCCTCCCCGCCGGAGGAACCGGAGACCGGCTCTGAGCTCCCTTCCTCTGCCCGGGCCCAACAAGCAGACGACAGCAACCTAATAGACGAAGCAACTACACATAACTTGTTAATATTAATCAAGATTTTTTTTAAGAAACTCGATTGTGGCGGGCCAGGCCTTCTCCGAGGCCGCACGGTTCGCGCCGTCCCGTCCGTCCTGCGCCCGCAGGAACCCGTGCCCCGCTCCCGGATAGGTGTGCGCGTCGAACGCCTTCCCGAGATCCTTCATTTTTTCTTCCGTGGGACCCACCGTGGCGTTCACCCGGGCATCGTCTCCTCCGTAGAGCCCAAGCACAGGGGCGCGGACCATCCCCAAGGACTCCAGGTCGGGGGACGTGCCGTAATACACCACCGCGGCGTCCAGATCCGGTTGCGTCGTGGCGTAGTGGAAACTCCGGGCGCCGCCCCAGCAGAAGCCCACGGTGGCGAATTGCTCTTTCGCGGCAGGAAGGCTCCTTCCGTAGCGGCTCACGGCGTCAAGCACCGCCGCCACCTCCGGCGCCTCCAGACTTCGCACTGCCTTCACGACGTCGTCCCGGCTGGCGAACTTCTCTGTCCCCCCGCCTCCGGGACCCTTGCCGGAGAGAAAATCCGGCACGATGGCGATGAACCCGTCCCCGGCCAGCCGGTCCGCAACGGCCCGGACCCAGTCGGTAAGCCCATAGATCTCGTGGATGACGACCACGACGGGGGCCTTGTCCTTGCGTTCGGGGTAGGCCACGAAGGCGGCGACTTTCGTGTCCCTGCCGGGAACGGCAATCTCTACCCACTCGTGATGCCGCGGGGAACGCTCCAGTGCGGCCTTGGCCCCGGCCTCCCCCGGCGGGACCGTCCTGGCGTCGTGCCCGGCCGTGCCGCCGGACAAGGGAAACGTAAGGGATGCGAAAACAACCAGAAGGACGGCTACTTTTCCGTGCATGGCGTGTTCCCCTCTTCGTTTTCATGCTTAGATCAACCGTTTGCCCGTTTCGTTTCCCCCCCGACATCTCTTGCAATCTTCCCGGCCCGCAAGTACATTTGGTATCCGAACGGTGTCGGGTCAAAACAGTGCTCGATCGACGTTTCCAATCCTAACAAAGGGAGGGAGCAGAGATGACGACTGCCATCATACTTGTCAACACGGATCCGGGAAAGGATCAGAAAGTCGCGCAGGGGCTCAAGAAAATCAAAGGGGTGGGAGCAGTCTACCTCGTAAGCGGCCTCTATGAAGTGGTGGCAAGCGTTCGGGGGGAAAGCTCCGAGGAGATATTGAAGACCGTCTACGACAAGATCCGCCCCATGGGAGGGGTCCGCAGCAGCCACACCATGTTCTGCCTCGAGGCGTGAGAGGGCCTGTCGACAGGGATAAGAAAAAGGGAGAGGGGCCGGTTGTCCCTCTCCCCTCCCGCTCAAGCCGCCTGCTCGATTCCGAGCCGGGTACGTCCGAGGTACTGCCGAAACGGAGTCAGGGGAATCCCGTAGTACTCGAACCGGTGTCCAGCACGGTCTCCCCTTCCGTAAGGGAAGCCAGTGCCGTCGGGTTGCCGCATCCCAGCCCCAGATCGGCCCCTTCGGGTGCCGACCGTACCTTTTCCTCGGTATATCCTATTCCCTTGCTCAACACGGAAGCGGTGTTCCGGCTCCCGCAGTCCGCACCGGGACCGCAACAGGATCCGCCCCGGGACGCGATTCCCGCGTACCTGTCCCGAACGAATGTGCGGATTCTTTCCGTTCCCATCTTTCTTTCTCCTTCCTGCGGTGTGCTCTTTCTGCAATCGGACGGGGCACCGTTTCCCGCCGGAGATTCCTCGTTTTTCCCCACCTTCGGGGTTCCTCTCTACCCCGGTGATTTTTTCACCAGGGTGTAGGACGTCTTGAACGACCCGAACAGGTCCAGGTACCGCTCCACGGAACTGGTCAGCAGGTAGTTTTTCCGCACGGTCTCCTTCGCCCTCTTCCCCATCGTCCTGCTGAGCTTCTTGTCCTTGACCAACCGTACGATCCTGTCCGCGGCTTCCTTGACGGACGAGACGAGAAACCCGTTCTCCCCGTCCTCGATCTGATAGCGGATCCCTCCCACGTTCCCGCCGATCACCGGGGTCCCCTTCCACATCGCCTCCGCAACGGTCAGCCCGAACCCCTCCCGCAGGGATTTCTGCAGGACGACCGTCGCCCTTCGCTGCAGGGCGTTCACCAGCGCCGAATCCTGGACGCTCAGAATAATGATGCGCTCCTCCCTGTTTTCCAGGAGCGACCGGTACACCGTTTCCCCTTCCGGGTCGTCCGTCGCCACGTTTCCGAGCAGAACGAGCGTGCAATCGACTTTCTTGCGGGCGATCCGGAACGCCTCGATGACGCCTTCCGGGTCTTTCCAGCGGTCGAACCGGGAAACCTGCACGACGAGCGGCAGATCGTCGGGAATCCCGTGGTGACTCAGCCTCTCGGTTATCTCCTCTTCGCTCAAGTCCCGGTTGGTGATGGAGAAGGGGTTGATCGTCGGAAAGAAGAAGACCTGTGGGGTCCGGAATTTCTGCTTGTACTCCTTGAGCGTCAGGATCACGGCATCGTACATGTTGATATAGGGGAGGAGAAACCGCATGACCTCCTTGTTCGGCCTTGTCAGGTCCACGTGGCAGCGCCATATCCAGGGACCGTTTTTCCGGTGGTGCCGGATCATCGCAAGCGGCTGCGGATCGTGCACGATGACGATGTCGTGGTGCAGGTGGTTCCGGACCACATTCTCGTAGATGACGTCTTCGTAGATCTGCATCTTCCGCTCGGTGAGACCGATCCTGTCGCCCTGGAGCGCATTGTGCATCTTCTTCGTGATGCTGAAAAAGTCCGGCGAGCCCTGGATCACTCTCCACCCGGTCTTGATGCCTAAGCTGTTCATGAGAAGCGTCTTCGAGGACAGGACCTCCGCGACACCGCCGCCGTAATACGTGGAATTGATGTGCGCAACGTGGATGTCCCGTAACGGTTTCGCCTTGTTGATGATCCGCTCGACCGTTTCCGGCCCCGCGTACTTCTCGAAATCCTCTACCTGGATGATTTTTTTCGGCACCCTCATCGGTTCCCTCCCCGTCTAAAACGATGAGCCATTACTTTACCACACGGGTCTTGCCGACCCGTTTCCGGAAGTCGCCCTGCGTCAACGTTTGTGGGGAGGTATGGGGATCAAAAACCAGGGAACACACTTCGCCGGGACGGGGACGGGGCCGTAGGCGGAAGTCTTCCGCATAGATCCGGCACCGGGCACTCCCTGCCATTACCGCTTCCCTTGACAGGGAAAAACATCATTCGGATATCTGGCTCTCCCCTTCTCCGGTTATATTCATGACAATTCTTGTCCGTGTCTCGATATACCGGTCAATGAGGGTGGCAAAGATCAGCAGCCTGTCCGAATTTCTCATGTCTTTCTGGTGAATGGTGGTATGCATCTGCTTGAGTGTTGATTTCTCCAGTTCCCTGAGTTCCGGCGCAAAGGCATTCGGCGAAACGCTCATAGGCATTGCCTCCTTTTCCCTATAGACTCTTGCTTCCTTATCGGTCGCCCACGGGAAAATATTCAGGCGGAAAAGATCATATAATGAAAATACATTCGAAACTTTTGTCCTGATTGCGCTTTTCGTTACCTTTGGTGGAAAACGATTCATACATTTGAGGAGCAGCGACATATGAATCATTTGACGGAGTCCGAAAAGACACTCTTCGAATCGTTCGAGTTCGTCGCGAAAAGGCCTTACCTGGGTATGCTTGCGGGAGGGGTGCTGTTTTTCGTCGGCCTGGGCTTTTATTCCAAAGGGATGCAGAACGACCAATCCGACAAGATCCTGCTCGCCGGATTTTTCTTCGGGGTGGGTATATTCGAGATCATCGAGTCCTATCTTGCCTACAGGCTTTATGCGATTTTCGAGAAAATGAAACGTCCCGCCGCATAAATGGGGACATCCGACCTGTCTTACGAACGATCGATTTCCGGCTTCGCGAGGAACCAGGCAGCGATCGTCATCCCGTCCCAGATGGCGCCTGACCGAATCCTCCCTTCGACTTCGGCGGGCGTCACACGCAGGAGCTCGAACTCCTCCGTTTCGTCCGGTTTCGCTCCGACGTATTGCAGATCCCTCGCGACGTAGACGCGGCACATCTCGTCGGTGACCCCGTTGTAGGGATTGAACTCCCCCGCCAGGACCAGGTTCCCCGCAAAGTAGCCGGCCTCTTCTGTTAGCTCCTGCCTCGCCGTTTCTTCGTGGGTCGAGCCGTCCTTGACGCTGCCGCAGGGAAACTCCGCGCTCTCCCTGTCCAAGAGGTAGCGATACTGGTTCACCAGCAGCAGCGTGCCGCCCTCCAATACCGGAACGACCATGGAAGAGCCGTTCGTATGAACGTAATGGTACTCGCCGGATTTTCCCGATGGCAGCTCGAAGACGTCCCGCTTGTATGTCCAGTACGGATTCCGGAACACGATCGATTCGGAACGCTTCTTCCAGGGCATAAGCGGCATTGGGCGGGCTCCTTGGAAAATACTTCCTTTGGCATGAAATGGACAAATTCAAAACAATAGAAACAAACTAACAGACAACATGAGATTCCTTATGAGGAAAACATTCCTCTCTTGGTTTTTTCCCCGCGTCTCTTTTCGACATAATGAGCTCCTTGATAGGAATGCAACCTGCCTACCCTTCTGCCGGGGGCGTATGGAAAACGGTTGCCGGGACAAAAAACCCCGGCAACCGCTCCCCGCCTTACTTTCCGTCCGTCAGTATGTTACCTCCAATGGCGATGACCGTGCCGCCCCTCCCCCATCGGGCCGAGTTTCTTGGCCAATTCACGCTGCTCGGGGGTAAGCAGTGCGTAGATTTGGCTTTTGGCCCGGGCCCGGGACACGACCAGCTCGACGCGCGCTTCGTTCTGGCTTTGCGCCAGAGCTCGCACGGTTGCCTCCTTAAACGGTTCGGCCTCGATGGCCTTCCGGAGATTCTCCCGGTTTTCCGCAAGCTGCTGCCGGAGCGGCTCGGCCTTATCCCGTTCGGATGCAAGGATCGCCTTTACCTGCTCCTTCTGGGCCTCCGTCAGATTGAGTTTCTTTGCCATCCGGTCGATGCGCTTCCCGGGACCCATTGTCCTATACTTGCCATGGAATCCCTTTTCAGGAACGGCGACCAGCCCGCCCCGGATGTCCCGGCAGATGCCGGAAACGGTATCTCCCCGAGGCGATGTAAACTGGACCATGTCCCCTTCGCTTAAGCCCGCACACGCGTCGATCGCTTCCT
>DATHRT010000217.1:0-4811 GCA_035464915.1 Candidatus Limnocylindria bacterium | reverse complement strand
GACAACCTCATGCTGGGGAGGCACCTGTTCCTCAAAAGGGGCTCCTTCCTGGGGGGGATCTATATCGGGCCCGCCCGCGGGGAAGAGATCGAAAACCGGAAGGCAGTTGAGGACATCATCGATTTCCTCGGGATCGAGAATATCCGGAAAAAACCCGTCGGGACGCTGCCATATGGGCTGCGGAAACGCGTCGAGCTCGCCCGGGCGCTCGCTCTCAAGCCCAAGCTCCTCCTGCTCGACGAGCCGATGGCCGGTATGAACCTCGAGGAGAAGGAGGATATGGCACGCTTCATCCTCGACATCAACGAAGAGTGGGGGGTTACCATCCTCCTGATAGAGCACGACCTCGGGGTCGTCATGGACATCAGCCACCGGGTGAGCGTCCTCGACTTCGGCGTGAAGATCGCGGAGGGCGAGCCCGCGCAGGTGGCCAACGATCCGCACGTGATACGCGCCTACATAGGCGAGGAAGATGACTTCCTGCGGGAACTGGAAGGGCGCGGGAATTGATGAAGGAGGTCTCCAATCGATACGATACGTTCCCGAAGCTGCTCCTGCGGAATGCGGAGCGGTTCGGCGACCGGAAGGTCGCCATGCGGGAGAAGGAATTCGGAATCTGGCAGTCTTTCACCTGGAAGGAGTACCACGAGCACGTGAAGCGATTCTCCCTCGGGCTTTCGTCCCTGGGGCTCGCCCGGGGGGACAAGGTCGCCATCATCGGGGACAACAGGCCCGAATGGGTGTGGGCCGAGGTGGCTGCCCAGGCGGCGGGGGCGGTCCCGCTGGGTCTGTACCAGGACTCAAACCTCAAGGAAGTCGCCTACGTCATCGACCACTCCGACTCCACCTTCGTTGTGGCCGAGGACCAGGAGCAGGTCGACAAGATCCTCGACATCCGGGATCAGCTGCCCAAGGTCCGGTACATCGTGTATACCGACCCGCGGGGGATGCGGGGGTACGACGATTCCCACCTGATCGATTTCAAGGAGGTGGAGGAGTTAGGGCGCGAGGTCGAACGGCGGGAGCCGAACCGCTACGAACAACATGTCGGGGCGTCGGGCAGCGAGGACCTGGCTCTCATCTGCTACACCTCCGGCACGACGGGGTTCCCGAAAGGCGCGATTCTTTCCTTCCGGAACCTCCTCACGATGGCGGTAAATCTGATGGAGGTGGACCCCAAGCTCGAGACCGACGAGTTCGTTTCGTTCCTTCCCCTGGCATGGATCGGCGAGCAGATGATGTGCCTGTCCAGCGCGCTTCTCACCGGGTTCACCGTGAACTTTCCCGAGAAGCCCGAGACCGTGCAGGAGAACATCCGGGAGATCGGTCCGAACATCATGTTTTCCCCCCCGAGAATCTGGGAGAACATGACCTCCACCGTTCAGGTAAAGGTCATGGACGCCTCCTGGCTCAAGCGGAAAATGTACGAATGGGCGCTTCCTGTCGGGTACGAATACGCGGACACCCTCTTCCGGAAGGAGAAACCGGATTTCCTTCTCCAGTGGAGGCACAGGCTGGCGTACTACCTTGTCTTCCGGGCGCTCAAGGACCGCCTCGGCCTGCTGCGCATCCGTACCGCCTCCACCGGCGGCGCCGCGCTGGGCCCCGACGTGTTCAAGTTCTTCACCGCGATGGGGGTGAACCTCAAGCAGATCTACGGGCAGACCGAGATCTCCGGCATCTCCTGCATCCACCGGGAAGGCGACATCAACTTCGACTCGGTGGGAAAGCCCATTCCCGAGACGGAGATCATGATCTCCGAGGCCGGCGAGATCCTTTCCCGCAGTCCCTCCGTGTTCCTGGGGTACTACAAAAACACGGAAGAGACCGAAAATACCCTTGCTGGCGGATGGCTCCACTCGGGCGATGCCGGATACTTCACGGAGGACGGGCACCTTGTCGTGATCGACCGGGTGAAGGACGTCATGCACCTTACCGACGGCACGGGGTTCTCCCCTCAGTTCATCGAGAACAAGCTCAAGTTCTCGCCCTACATCAAGGAATGCGTCTGTCTGGGCAACGCCCGTGACTTCCTCGCAGCGATGATCTGCATCGATTACCCCAACGTCGGGAAGTGGGCGGAAGGAAAAAGGATCTCCTACACGACCTACACCGACCTGGCGGGGAAACCGGAGGTCCTCGAGCTCCTCGCGAAGGAGGTGGAGAAGGTGAACGCCACGCTCCCCGAGTCCACACGCATCCGGCGGATCGTGCTTCTGTACAAGGAACTGGACGCGGACGACGACGAGCTGACGCGCACGAGGAAGGTCAGGCGCTCGTTCGTGGGCGAGAGATACCGGCACGTCATCGAGGGGATGTACGCGGAAGCGACCTCGATCCCCGTGGACGCCGTCATCAAGTACCAGGACGGGAAGACCTCGCAAATCCGGACGACGCTCGCTGTGCGCGACCTGTAAGGGGGAAAGATGACGGCCCAATACTTTCTTCAGCTGGTGATCAGCGGTCTGGTCATCGGCAGCATCTATTCGGCGGTCGCTCTGGGATTCGTGATCATCTACAAGGCGACGCGGGTGGTCAACTTCGCCCAGGGAGAGCTTCTGATGGTGGGGGCGTACGTCTGCTACGGTTTTCTCGTGCAGATGCACGTCCCGTTCTGGGCCGCGCTCCTGCTCACCATCCTGTTCGGGATGGTCCTGGCGCTGTTCATCGAGCGGCTGATCCTCCGTCCCATGATCGGCGAGCCGATCATCTCCATCATCATGGTCACCATCGGGCTTTCGCTGGTCCTCCGGTCGATCGTCTCGGCCATCTGGGGAACGGAGATTCTCGTCTACGATCCCAAGCTGTTTCCGCAGGAGATGGTGGAGATCGCCGGGCTTCCCGTCTCCCTCGAGTTCATCTGGTGCTTCGTGCTCTCCCTGGTTCTCCTGGCCGTATTTTCCGTCTTCTTCAAATATTCCAAGGCCGGCGTGGCGATGCGGGCGGCGGCATTCAACCAGCAGGTCGCCCAGTCCATGGGGATCTCGGTCAAGCATATCTTCGCCCTGGCCTGGGTGATCTCGGCGGTCGTTTCCGGAATCGGCGGGGTGCTGATCGGAAACATCAACGGGATCAACAGCTCGCTCTACCATTTCGGCCTGAAGGTCTTCCCGGCGACCATCCTCGGAGGCCTCGACTCGATCCTGGGCGCTGCGCTGGGCGGGATGATCATCGGAGTCCTCGAGAACCTCTCCGACGGGTTCTGCAAGACGTACCTGGATCTGAGCGGGGTCAAGGAGGTGGCCCCGTACATCTTCCTGGTCATCATCCTGATGATCAAGCCGTACGGGCTTTTCGGGACGAAGGAGATCGAGCGGGTGTAGGGTGGATGAGGTTTTTGGCGTCGTAAGAGAGAGACAGAAAACAGGAAGAGGCGCGGATGCACTACTGCGGGGATTTCCGGACAACCTACGAGAAGGACATGGAGCTTCTGCAGACCCCGTTCGTCAAGGTCTGCGTCACGGCCTTCTTCGTTTTCCTCCTCGCCTGGCCATTCCTGATCAAGGGCGCGTTCCTCTGGATCACCCTCCAGATCCTGATCGCGTCGATCGGGGCAGTGGGACTGAACATCCTCACCGGGTTCACGGGGCAGATCTCCCTCGGGCAGGGGGCATTCCTCGGGGTCGGGGCGTACACGTCGGCCTACATCACGGCCAAGCTCGGCCTCTCCTTCTGGGTGGGAGTTCCCGCGGCCGGCATCGTCACGGCGATGGCCGGGATGGTGTTCGGCATCCCGTCGCTGCGGCTGAAAGGCCTCTATCTGGCCATTGCGACGCTGGCGTCCCAGTTCATCCTCGAGTGGATCTTCATCCGGTGGGAGTCCGTCACCGGAGGCAGCTATGGGATCACGATCCCCCGGCCCGCGATCGGGGATTTTACCTTTTCCACGGACCGCTCGTACTACTACATCGTCCTTTTCATCGCCGCCGGGATGATCCTGTTCGCGGCCAACCTGATGCGGACGAAGACCGGCAGGGCCTTCATGGCCGTTCGGGACCACTACATCTCCGCCGAGATCATGGGGATCAACCTCTTCCGGTACCGGATCCTTTCGTTCGGGATCTCGTCGTTCTACGCGGGGGTCGCCGGGGCCCTCTTCGGGCACTCGCTGAAATACGTCTCGTCCGAGCAGTTCAATATCGAGGTGTCGATCGTCTACCTCGCGATGATCATCATCGGGGGGATGGGCAGCATCCTCGGCTCGCTGTTCGGCGCCGTCTTCATGATCCTTCTCCCCAAGCTACTGGCGGTCCTCACCGCGACGGTGTCGGCCGATTTTCCGACCGTCGCGAAGCTGGCAATCGCTTTCGAGCACGGCATCTTCGGCCTGATCATCATCATGTTCCTCATCTTCGAGCCCGACGGGCTGGCGCACCGGTGGAAGATGGTCAAGGCATACTGGAAACTCTATCCGTTCTCGTATTGAGGGGGACGAGGAAGTAAATAAAAACCAAGGAGGAGAGAATGGGCAGGACAATGGTTAAAGTGGCGGCGGCAGTGGTGTGCACGATGTTTCTTTTCGCTGGGGCAGCGCTGGCCGAGGATATCAAGATCGGCCATCTTGCCGACCTCACCGGCCCGACCTCGTCGGTCGGCAACCCCTACGCCAAGGGCATACAGGACTACAAGAACTACGTCAACGCCCACGGCGGCATCAACGGCAAGAAAATCGACATGCAGATGATCGACTACGCGTACGACAAGAACAAGGCGATCAACCAGTACAAGAAATACGTCGAGGAGAAGGTGGTGGCGATCCAGGGCTGGGGGACCGGTGACACCGAGGCGCTGACCGGATTTCTCGCGGCCGA
>DATHRT010000216.1:0-5885 GCA_035464915.1 Candidatus Limnocylindria bacterium | reverse complement strand
ACTGGCCACGATGAGCCTTATCTACCGGGCGGTGGACCAGGGGCTCCTCGTCCATCCGATGGCAGGATGGAAGGAAGAGCCCCTGAAAGCCGCGCTCCGCCTGCCGGACGATTTCCGCCCCATCGCCGTGATCGCCGTGGGGTATGCGGGGAAGCCCGAGGACATAGACGAGGTGACCCGGAGGAAGGACGAGAAGCCGCGGGTGCGCAAGGACCCCGGCGAGATCGCCTTCCGGGGCCGCTTTGGCGATCCATACGCCGCTTTCCTTCCGTCTGCCCCCGCAAAGGTGTTCGAAACCGACATCCCGTTGCGGTTCGGGGACATCGATGCGATGGGGCACGTCAACAACGCGGTGACAATGACGCTTTTCGAACTGGGAAGGGCGAAATTCTTCGCCGACGTGCTGGGGGTAAAAAGGATCGAGGATTACGAGTTCATTCTGGCCGAGGCGACCGTACGGTACCGGCTCCCGATTCTGCTCCAGGACCAGGTGCGGCTGCGCATGTACGTCACCGACATCGCGCGAAGCTCCTTCCGGTTCGTTGCCGAACTGTTCGATCCCCGGGACGGGCGCGTATACACGGAAGCGGAGACGGTCCAGGTGATGTACGACTATGCCGCGGGCCGGCCCCGCCAGGTCCCTCCCGGGTTCCGGGAAAAGGTGCGCGACTATATAGGCGGCTGAAGACCCCGCCGGCCGGTTTGGCAAGCAGGGCGGCCCGCACCGCGATCATGTCTCCTTTGGATCCGGGTGGGGTATGCCGGAGGCACGGAAGACGTTGCGCCGGGAAAGTCTTCGGTTGAAATGAGAACTGCCGATTCATTATAATGACCGCCGATCAGCACCAGGGCATGGCACTTGGCCCTTGGGCTTGTTTCCCTTAACGAAGTCCCAACGTAACGTTTATTCGGGAGGTCGCTGATGCCGAGAGCCGCGAAACGGTATGTTTATTTTTTTGGGGACGGAAAAGCCGACGGAACGGGAAAGATGAGGGACCTGCTGGGCGGGAAAGGGGCGGGCCTGGCGAATATGGTGAACCTGAAGATTCCCGTTCCCGCCGGATTCACCATCACCACCGAGGCGTGCAATACGTACTTCGGGAACAAGAAGAAATATCCACCCGGCATGTGGGAACAGGTGCTTTCCAACCTGAAGAAGGTGGAGAAGGCGATGGGGACGAAGTTCGGGGATGCGAAAAATCCTCTCCTCCTTTCCGTCCGTTCGGGATCGAAATTTTCCATGCCCGGAATGATGGACACGGTGCTGAACCTCGGACTCAATGACACCACGCTTAACGCTCTCGTCGTGAAGACGGGCAATGAGCGTTTCGCTCTCGACACCTACCGGAGACTGATCACCATGTTCGGAAGCACCGTCATGGGGGTCGACCGGCAGCTTTTCGAAAAGGTCCTGGAAGCGAAGAAGGCGAGCAGGAAGGTCCATCTTGATACGGACCTGACCGTGGAAGATTTACGGGACCTCGTCGGGAAGTTCGAGAGAATCTTCGAGAAGGAAACCGGGAGAGGTTTTCCGAAGGACCCTCTCCAGCAGCTCAAGCTGGCCATCAATGCCGTGTTCGACTCCTGGTTCGCCGACAGGGCGGTCACCTACAGAAGACTCAACAATATTTCCCATGATCTGGGAACGGCGTGCAACGTCCAGGCGATGGTTTTCGGGAATATGGGCGAGAACTCCGGCACCGGCGTCGGTTTTACCCGGGACCCCTCCACCGGCCAGAGGAAGTTCTTCGCCGAGTACCTGAACAATGCGCAGGGGGAGGACGTCGTGGCGGGCATCAGGACGCCTCTTCACATCGATGAACTGAAGAGAAGAATCCCCGCCGCGTACAACGATCTGGGAAGGATCTACCGGAAGCTGGAGAAGCACTACAAGGACATGCTGGACATCGAGTTTACCGTCCAGGACGGCAAGCTCTACATGCTCCAGACCCGGATCGGAAAGCGGACCGCCGCCGCTTCCCTGAAGATCGCCATCGACATGGTCAAGGAAGGGCTGATCGACAAGAAGACGGCCATCATGAGAATCGACCCCGGCCAGCTGGATACGCTCATGCACCCGTCTTTCGACCCGAAGGTTCCCGTCAAGGTCATCGGCAAGGGCCTTCCCGCATCGCCCGGCGCCGCGGTCGGCACGGTCGTGTTCTCCGCGGAAGACGCCGAACAACGGGCCGAAAGGGGAGAAAAGGTGATCCTGGTGAGAACCGAGACCTCACCCGAAGATATCGGGGGCATGGATGCGGCCCAGGGGATTCTTACTGCCCGGGGAGGGATGACGTCCCATGCGGCCGTTGTGGCAAGGGGGATGGGCAAGTGCTGCGTCGCCGGCTGCACGGCGCTTAACATCGACGAAAAGAAGAAAACCATGACCCTGGAGCCGCACGTCCTGAGGGAGGGCGATACCATCACCCTCAACGGGACCACCGGGGAAGTCATCCTGGGCAAGGTTTCCCTCGTGGAGCCGGCACTCACCGGGGATTTTCACACCATCATGAAATGGGCCGATGAGGTACGGGAGCTCGGAGTCAGGGCCAATGCCGATACGCCGGCCGATGCCCGCATGGCGCTCAAGTTCGGTGCCGAAGGGATCGGACTCGTCCGCACGGAGCACATGTTCTTCGAGGCGGAGAGAGTGCAGGCGGTACGCGAGATGATCCTGGCGGACGACACAGAGGGGAGGAAAAAGGCCCTCAAGAAGATCCTTCCCATGCAACGAAAGGATTTCATCGGGATCTTCAAGGTGATGAACGGGTTGCCGGTGACCATACGTCTCCTCGACCCGCCGCTGCACGAATTCCTGCCGAAAACCGATGAGGAACTGAGGGAGATCGCCAAGGATATGGGCGTCCCCTTACAGAAACTTCAGGCGCGCAACAAGGCGCTGCACGAGTTCAACCCCATGCTGGGCCACAGAGGATGCCGGCTCGGCATAACGTATCCGGAAATCTCCGAGATGCAGGTCCAGGCCATCATGGAAGCCGCCTGTCAGGTGGCCAAGCAGAAGATCAAGGCGATCCCTGAGATCATGATTCCGCTCATTTCCGACGTGAAGGAATTGAGCATGATGCGCGAGTTGACGGTGAGGATCGCCGAGGGGGTGCAGAAGCGGTACGGGGTCAAGGTCCGCTACGAAGTGGGGACCATGATCGAAATCGCCCGGGCGGCCCTGCTGGCCCACGAGATCGCGCCGGAAGCCGACTTCTACTCCTTCGGCACCAATGACCTGACCCAGACGACGTACGGCCTGTCCAGGGATGATGCGGGAAGGTTCCTGCCTTACTACGTGGCTCACGGGATCTTCGAGGATGATCCCTTCATCACCATCGACCAGAAGGGCGTCGGTCTTCTCATGAGGATGGCCATCGAAAACAGCAGGAAGATCAAGAAGGGGATGAAGATGGGGATCTGCGGGGAGCAGGTGGATCCCCGGTCGGTCGCGTTCTGCGACGAGATCGGACTCACCTATGTGAGCGGCTCCCCGTTCCGGTTGCCGGTGGCCCGCCTTGCGGCGGCCCAGACGACGATTGCGAAAAAGAGGAAAAAAGGGACGTCCCTGTCATCGGTGTAAACGAAAACGAACGGGGCTCCCTCCCGGTTTCGGGAGGGAGCCCCTGCTCCTTCCTCCTGCTGTTTCGCTACCCCCTACCACCCCATGGCATATCCGGTATCCAGGCGCGCCGTCGCCACGCCGGAGATCACACTCCCGCCGGTATCGTACCGTATGCCGAGAACCCGTCCGTGGCTCCATTCGCCGCCAACTTTCACCGTATGGCCCTTTTCCCGGAGGGCGGAAACCGTGGCCTCGGGGATGCGGCTTTCCACGTGCATCGTTCCCGGCTGCGCGCTGTGCGGATGGAAGGATCCGGGAAAATGGCTCGTGTGGAAAGTGGGAGCGTCGACCGCGGCCTGCATGTTCATGTTGAAGTCCACGCAGTTTAGGAAGAACTGGAGCGACCACTGATCCTGCTGATCCGCCCCCGGTGTGCCGAAGACCATCAACGGCCTGCCGTCCTTCAACACCAGCGACGGCGTGAGGGTGGTCCGAGGACGTTTGCCGGGCTGAAGGGAATTGGCGTGGTCGGGGTCCAGGTAGAACATCTGCATGCGGGTTCCGAGGGGAAAGCCCAGGCCTTCGATGACCGGCGAACTGCGGAACCAGCCTCCGCTGGGCGTGGCGGATATCATGTTCCCCCACTGATCCGCCGCATCCAGATGGGTGGTGTCTCCCTTGTGGATATCCGAGCCGCCCTTTCTTTCCTCGGGCAGGTACGGGGATGCATTCCCGGGGCGCAGTTCCAGGGAAGCGCGGTCCGGGGCGATCAGGTCCCTGCGTTTCGCCGCGTACTCCCGGGAAAGAAGGATCTCGAGGGGAACCCTGACGAAGTCCGGATCGCCGTAATACGTTTCCCGGTCCGCGAACGCGAGTTTGGCCGTTTCGATCAGGAGGTGGATGTATTCGGGGGAATTGTGTCCCAGGGAGGGCAGGTCGAACCCTTCCAGGATGGTCAACTGCTGCAGGAAGACCGGTCCCTGCGACCAGGGACCGCATTTGAAGACGTCGTACCCCCGGTAGGTGGCCGTTACCGGGTCTTCGACCCGGGTAGCGTAGCGTGACAGGTCCTCCTTCGTGATCAGTCCGCCGTGACGTTTTCCCGTGGAGTCGGGGAGTCTGTTTTCGGTGATGAACGTGAAGATCTGCTCCGCGATCTCTCCCTTGTAAAAGACGTCGTGAGCGGCCTGGAGCGCTTCCCGGCGGCCTCTTCGTCTCTCCCGGGATTCCGCCTCCACGAGCTTTGCAAACATCTTGGCAAGGTCCTTTTGGACATAGATCTCCCCCACGGCCGGAACGCGTCCGTCGGGAAGATAGGCCCGGGCCGAGCTCGGCCACATCTCCAGGAACTGCTCTTTGCTCCGCTCGAAGGCGGACGCAAGCCGTTCGAACATGGGGAATCCCTGCTCCGCCAAGTCCATGGCGGGCGAAAGGACCTGTGCAAGTCGCATGGTCCCGAAGCGGGACAGGGCTGCGATCCAGGTCGAGACGGCGTCGGGCACGGCGGCGGCCAGCAATCCATCGCCGGGAATGGCATCGATCCCGTTTTTCCGGAACCACTCGATGGTCGCCCTTTGCGGGGCGGGTCCCTGGCCGGAGAGGCTCACTACCCGTTTCTCGTCCGCCAGGTAGATCAGGATGGGCACTTCGCCGCCGATGCCGTAAATGTAGGGTTCCAGGACGGCCAGGGCGAACCCCATCGCCACACCGGCGTCCACGGCATTACCACCCTCCTCGAGAATGTGCAGTCCGATCCTGCTGGCAAGATAATGCCCGGAGGTGACCATTCCATGCGTGCCCATGATGACGGGGCGGGTAGTGAACCCTCCCGTGTCAGGACCGGCGAGAATGCTGAGCATATCTCTGGAGTCAGTGGACATCACGCACCTCCCTTGGACGTTGCGGGTCACGGCTTCCCGTAAAGGTCAGATAAAAAAATAAAAATTAATGGAACCGTCAGGAGGAAGGCAGGACACGCCCCGCCGGAGCCCAGGAAAGGATTCCGGGAAAAAACTGCCCGTGATAAACAATGGGCAACCGGTTGCCGATCACGAATCACGAGTCGACTTGAACCCTTGCCCACGCGGACCGGAACGGCGGATTCGCGGGAAAGAACGGATGCTTCAGCTTGGTCCCCCGCAATAGTGGGTCAGAACCGCGTACCTTGACTGCGACGTGATCTTCGTCGCGACGGTTCCGAACAAAGCCCCCATGACTCCCGGGTTGCCGTGCGTCGATATGAAAATAAGGTCGCAGCCCTTTTCCTTGGCCACCTTCAGGATGCCGTCGACGGGAGATTCGCCGGTAATGTGCACCG
>DATHRT010000215.1:0-1522 GCA_035464915.1 Candidatus Limnocylindria bacterium | reverse complement strand
CCCTCCGGCGGAAGGCAACGTGGAATCCGCCCCCGTACCCGCACCGGGGGCATGACGAAAGCTCTTCTTCCACCCGGACGTTCTCCGGGGAGGGCGTCTTTTCCTTTCCCCTCATATCACTCCCCTTTCCCCTTCGTCCGGAAGAAGAGCCAGTTTTTCCCCTCCAGGGGAACGAGGACGTATTCCCCCCGGAGCCGCCTTCCCCGGAGCGCGAGTTTGAGCCTGCGGCCGTGCTCGGAGAGAAGATCATATGTCCCACCGTCCCATATCGATACGGTCCCCGCGCCGTACTCCCCTTCCGGGATCTCCCCCTCGAAATCGATGTGGACCAGATCATGGTCCTCCACCTCGACCGCAAGCCTCTTCACACCCGGGTCGACCGGAGGCTCCTTCGGGACCGCCCAGCATTTGAGCACCCCCTCCCGCTCAAGACGGAGGTCCCAGTGGAGGCGGGACGCATCGTGTCGATGGACGACGAAGCGCGGGCTCAATAGTCGATCCCCTTCTCCGCCTCGATACCGAGTTCGTAGGGGTGTTTGACGTTTCGCATCTCGGTCACGAGGTGGGCAAGCCGTACGACCTCCTCGTGGGCGTGCCGGCCCGACAGAATGAGGTGGACGTCAGGCGGCTTTTCCCCGATGAGGGAGACGACATCGGAGAGGCGGAGGAGACCGAGGTGGAGGGCGACGTTGACCTCGTCGAGGATGACGACGTCGTACCGGCCCGACAGCATCTTCTTCCGTGCGGTCGCGAGGGCCTTTCCCGCCGCCGCGACGTGGTCGGAGAACGGAAGGGAATCCCCCCTGATCCCCACAAACCCCTTTCCCATGGGAGTCAGCTCGAACTCGGGGGCCAGCCTCTTCGCGCCGTCGAGCTCCCCGTAATGCAGCGACCCCTTGATGAACTGGATCATCGAGACGCGCATCCCGTATCCCACGGCCCGGACCGCCATGCCCAGACACGAGGTCGTCTTCCCTTTTCCTTCCCCCGTCAATACAAGGACAAGACCCCGCCGGGGCTTGTCCGGAATCTTCGCTACGCGTTTTCGTGCCATCGCCCCCTCCTTCTCCCGGCGATTTCCTGCTTCAACCGCCCCTTGTAGGATATTATCGTTACTTCAGGATATCGCGTCATCCCGGAAAGAAGGAGGGACGATGGCAGGCGAAACGAAACGATGCATGGTGTGCGCGAAGGAAAAGATATTCGTGGGTTCGATCTGCGAGGAGTGCAAGGCGATGATCCGCGGCGAGGCCTCGGAAAAGGGAAAGAAGATCCGGAAGGAGGCCGAGAAGGAGATCCGCCGGGAAGGGATTCCCCCGAAGAAGTGACGGGAAAATCCACTCCCCGGTCTAAATTGCCTCGGCGAATTTCTTTCCGAATTCCTCGCACTTGACGAGATCCGCCTCGGAAGGGGTCATCTGGAACCGGATCGGCTCGGGGGCGACCTTGAGACGCATCGAGGTCAGGATGTCCTGGACCGTCTTGATCGCCTCGCCGCTCCATCCATAGGAACCGAACACCG
>DATHRT010000214.1:0-27159 GCA_035464915.1 Candidatus Limnocylindria bacterium | reverse complement strand
ATCCCCAGGCCTCCTCCGCCGTGAACGAGAGGACGGGGGCGATGAGGGACAGGAGGTCGCGGCCGATCGTAAACAGCGAGGACTGCCCGGACCGGCGGGCCGGATCGTCCGCGCGGGAGCAGTAGAGGCGGTCCTTGAGGGCGTTCAGGTAAAAGCTGGACATGTCCACCGAGCAGAAGTTGTTTACCGAGTGGAAGATCGCGTGGAACTCGTAGCTTTCGTATGCTTTCCGGACCTTCCCGACGAGCCGGTGGAAGAGGAGGAGGGCATACCGGTCCATCTCCTCCATGCGGTCGTACGGGACAAAATCCCGCTCGGGGAGAAAGTCGTGCAGGTTCCCCAGCAGGTAGCGGATCGTGTTCCGGATCTTCCGGTATGCCTCCGTCAGGCGGTCGAGGATGTCTTTCGAGATCCGGATGTCGTCCCGGTAGTCTTCGGCGGCCACCCAGAGCCGAAGGATCTCGGCACCGTGTTTCCGGATGATCTCCTCCGGGGCGACGACGTTCCCCTTCGACTTGTGCATCGCCTCCCCCTTGCCGTCCACGACGAACCCGTGGGTGAGGACGGCACGGTACGGCGCGACGCCCCGCGTTCCGACGGACGCCAGCAGGGTGGAGTGGAACCACCCGCGATGCTGGTCGGAGCCTTCGAGGTAGAGGTCGACCGGCACGCCGAGATTGTCCTTCCCCTCGCAAACGCAGGCATACGAAACGCCGGAATCGAACCAGACGTCGAGGATATCGGTCTCCTTTCCGAAGACGGATTCCCCGCAGGAGGGGCAGGCCGTCCCGGCAGGAAGCAGGTCCGGCACCTCGCGTTGGTACCACGCATCGGCGCCCTCCTTCTCGAAGATCGAGGCGACGTGGTCGATCAGCTTCCGGTCGAGGAGGTGGTGCCCGCACGACTCGCACCGGAAGATGGCGATCGGAACGCCCCAGGCCCGTTGGCGGGAGATGCACCAGTCCGGCCGGTTCGCGATCATCCCCTCGATCCGTTCCTGCCCCCAGGCGGGGATCCATTTCACCATCCGGATCTGGGCGAGGGCCTTCTCGCGCAGTCCGGTCCCGTCCATCGAGATGAACCACTGCTTGGTCGCCCGGAAGATGACGGGATGCTTGCACCGCCAGCAGTGCGGGTACGAGTGGGTCATCCGGTCCGCCCGGATCAGCGCCCCGGCCTCGGCGATCTTTTCGTTCACCCGCGGGTTCGCCTCGAACACCTGCATTCCCCCGAAGAACGGGACGTCGGCGGTGAAGCGCCCCTCATCGTCGAGCGGTGCGTAGACTTCCAGCCCGTACCGGAGGCCCGTCTCGTAGTCGTCCCGCCCGTGTCCGGGAGCGGTATGGACGCATCCGGTACCGGCTTCGAGCGTGACGTAGTCCCCCAGCACAAGGAGGGAGTCACGCCCGAGAAAGGGGTGCCGGCAGCGGAGCCTCTCCAGGTGTCCTGCCCCGAAGGTCGCCAGGCGCGTTACCTTCGGCAAACCCGCCTCGCTCGCGAAACGCTCCGCGAGACCTTCGGCGACGACGTACGCCTCGCCGTCTGCTTCGATCGCGACGTAAGGGTATTCCGGGTGGAGCGCGATCGCGAGATTCGCGGGGATCGTCCAGGGGGTGGTCGTCCAGATGACAAACGATACCTTCCTGCCGGCAAGCGCCGGGTGGATCGATTCCGGTGAATCCGCGAAGGGGAACTTCACGTAGATGGAAGGGGAGGTGTGGTCTGCGTATTCGACCTCGGCCTCCGCGAGGGCCGTTCGGCAGGTCAGGCACCAGTACACGGGTTTGGTCCCCTTGTACACCGCACCGGTCTCCACGAACCGCCCGAACTCCCGCAGGATCCCCGCCTCGTAATCGAACGTCATGGTCCGGTACGGGTTTTCCCAGTCGCCCAGGACCCCGAGCCGCCGGAACTCCTCCCTCTGGATGTCGATGAACTTCGTGGCGTAGTCGCGGCAGAGGCGGCGTTTTTCCGCGGTGGGGATCGACTCCTTCCTGCTCCCCAGGCTTTTGTCCACCTGGTGCTCGATCGGCAGGCCGTGGCAGTCCCAGCCGGGGATGAATTCGGCCCAGGCGCCGGACATCCCGCGATATTTGACAATGATGTCCTTCAGGAGCTTGTTGAGAGCGTGCCCGATGTGGATGTGCCCGTTCGCGTAGGGGGGACCGTCGTGGAGGACGAACTTCGGGTTTCCCCTGCGTCTCTCCACAATCCGGTGGTACAGTTGCTCCGTTTCCCAGCGGGAGAGGATTTCCGGCTCACGCTGCGTCAGGTTCGCGCGCATCGGGAATCCGGTCTGCGGGAGGTTCAGCGTGGTTTTATAGTCCATCGAATCTCCAACCGGCTTTGCCTGAAAAAATACTTTATATCACAACGAAGCCAGCCGTGTCCCCCTGCCGGCCGTCCCTTTCCGGTGCCTCGGTGCGTATTACTGGAAGAGGTTGTTGAAGAAGTCGATGAGGCCGTGCCACCCCTTGCGCACCGTATCCACGATCGGGTGGGAGGGATGAAGCGGGCACGTCTCCCCGGGCACCAGGTCGTCGGGGAACGCTTCCGGAAACGATTCCGGGCAGGCGGATGTCGCCAGGTATCCGGATTCCGGATCGATTTCGGCCATCGTGATCCCCGGGGGGGTCGCGAAGGCGTATCTCCCCCCGGCCGGATAGACCGATTTCATGAACCTCGTCCAGATCTTAAGCGCTCCCGAGGAGCCGGTAAGGCCCGTCGGATTCCCGGAATCGCGACCCACCCAGACCACGCACACCAGATCGGGGGTGTACCCCGCGAACCACGAGTCGCGGTACGCGTCCGTGGTCCCCGTCTTGCCCGCCGCGGGGAAATCGATCCCGGCCAACCGGGCGGCATGGCCCGTCCCGCGGTCGAGGACCCCCTCCAGGGCGTAGGTGACGAGATAGGCCGCCCGGGGGTCCACGGCCTCCTCCTGCATCGGGACCTCCGTCCGCAGGAGATCTCCCTCGCTGTCGGTCACCGCCCGGAGCATGAAGGGCTGGAACCGGGTCCCGCCGGAGGCGATCGTTGCGTAGGCGTAGGCCAGTTCAACCGGGGTTACCTCGAAGCTCCCGAGGGCAAGGGAGGGAACGGGACGGATCGGGCTGGCCACCCCTGCCCCCCGGGCCGCGGCGATCACGTCCGGAAGGCCCACGTCGAAGGCGAGCCGCACCGCTGCGGTGTTCACCGACTCTTCCACCATCCTGCGGATCGAGATCTCCCCGTATTCCTTCCTCTCGAAGTTGGCGGGCGTCCACATGCCGTCCTGGGCCTTGACGGAAATCGGCTCCCCCGAGATCCGGCTGGCGAGCGTGATTTTCCCCTTGCCGTTCACGGCCTGCTCCATGGCCGCGAGGAGCACGAACGGCTTGAAGGCACTGCCCGGCTGGCGCCTGGCATCGGCGGCGCGGTTGAACTGGGTCTCCCCGTAGCCGCGGCCCCCCACCATGGCGGTAAGTTCGCCGGTGGCCGGGTCCACGGCGACCAGCGCGGCCTGGAGCGGGTCCTCTTCCTTCCCGGGAAGAACCTTGCCCCCCCTCATTTCCGCCAGCCCCGCGGTCACCGCCCTTTCCGCCGCTGCCTGGTGCGAGATATCGAGAGAGGTATAGAACCGGTAGCCGGTCCGGGAAAGCCTTTCGGGCCCCAGGGTTTCCTCGGCCGCCCGCTCGATGTAGTCGACGAAGTACTCCGCGATTTTCACGGGGACCCGGCGCGGGTTCGTCCGCAGAGGCGTTCGGCGCGCCTTTTGCTCCTCGTTCTTCGTAATCATCCCGAGAGCGGCCATCCGGGAGAGGACCCAGTCCCGGCGGCTCCGTGCGGCGTCCGCCATGCGGAGAGGGGAGTACCGGTGGGGGGACCGGATGATCCCCGCAACAAGGGCGGCCTCCTCCAGGGTCAGGTCGCCGACGCTCTTGGAGAAGTAGAAATCCGCCGCATCCTCCACCCCATATATCCCGCGGGGGCCTTCCTGGCCGAAGTAGATCTTGTTCAGGTATGCCGCGAGGATCTCCTCCTTGGAGAAGCGGAGCTCGATGAGTATCGCGAGTTCGGCTTCCCGGATCTTCCTCCAGAAGCTCCGCTTCGGCGTGAGGAAGAAGTTTTTCGCGAGCTGCTGGGTGATGGTGGACCCCCCCTGGACGATCCGCATCCGCCGCAGGTTCTCTCTCAGGGCCCGCGCGACTCCGATGATGTCGATTCCGAAGTGGGTATAGAAGCGGGAATCTTCCGCTGCCAGCACCGCATTCCTGAGGTGCATCGGTATGGCCGCCAGAGGAACCAGGCGGCGCGACTCCATCTTCGGCCCGAGGATCCGGGCGATCTCCTCCGGTTCGAGGACCAGTTCGTCGAGAGGGGCGCCGGACGACGTATTCAGGGTGGCGACGCGCCGCTCCGACAGGCCGATTGCGACCTGGACGGCGGGGCGGGCAACATCTCCCGTCCGGAAGCCCCGGGTGTGGATCGTGACCCGGTTTTCCTCCTCGGACCAGGTCCCCGGCTTGTCCGCGGATCCCGGAACCTTCCGGTAGGAAAGGCGGTCCAGTCTGTCCCGGAGTCTCAGGTTGTCGACGAGGTCGCCCGGCCGGATGGCCGCCGCCCGCCCGTACAGGATCGACGGGACGTCCCAGGCATCGCGTGCGAGCCCGGTTCCCACCTTGACGTAGAGGTATGCCACGTGCAGAAGAAAGAGCCCCGCGAGTGCAGCCAGGAGGGTGCGGCGGCGGAAGAGGGACTTCATGTCCGCACGGCGAGGGGTGTGCTCAGATCGTCCTGCCGGCCGCGGCGATGAAGGGGCGCAGCGTTTCCATCAGTGCTCCGAAGTTCTCAAAGGTCAGCGACTGGGGGCCGTCGGACAGGGCTTTCTCCGGCGAAGGATGGACCTCGATCATCAGCCCGTCCGCTCCCGCCGCCACCGATGCGCACGACATCGAAGGGACGTATCTGGAATGGCCGGTTCCGTGGGACGGGTCGACGATGATGGGAAGGTGGGTCCGCTCCTTCAGCACGGGGATCGCCGAGAGGTCGAGCGTGTTCCGGGTCGAGTCCTCGAACGTGCGGATCCCCCGCTCGCAGAGAATCAGCCGCCGGCTCCCCTCGGAGAGACAATATTCTGCGCTCATGAGGAACTCGGTGATCGTCGTCATCATTCCCCGTTTGAGAAGAATCGGCAGCTTCGATTTTCCGATCCGTTTCAGAAGGGAGAAGTTCTGGACGTTGCGGGCTCCCACCTGCAGGATGTCGGAGTAGCGGGCGACCAGCTCGACGTCCATCGGGTTCATCACCTCGGTTACGACGGGCATTCCGGCAATGTCCCCGGCCTTGCGAAGGATCTTGAGACCCTTCTCCTCGAGCCCCTGGAACGCGTAAGGGGAGGTGCGGGGCTTGAACGCTCCTCCGCGCAGCACCTGGGCTCCCGCCGCCTTCACCGCTTTCGCCGTCCCGATCATCTGCTGCTCGCTCTCCACGGAGCATGGTCCTGCGATGACGAGGAGTTTCTTCCCCCCTACGGTCACGCCCGGGGCGAGTTTCACCTCCGTGGGCTCGGGTCTCACCTCCCGGCTGGCCAGTTTGTACGGCTTGAGGATCGGGACCACCCGATCTACACCGGGAAGGGACTCGAGCGACTGGAGGACGAACTTTCCCCTCTCGTCCCCGATCGCTCCAATGACGTTGCGGGTCTTGCCGTAAATCGTGTGGGGGGTATACCCCAGCTCCTTGATTTTCCCTAATACGGTCCGGGTGTCCTTCTTGAGTGCCCCCGGCTTCATGACGATGATCATGAATATCTCCCTCCCGGTGCTCGTATAGAGGCTTCGGGAATGTAATTATAGTCGGATTGCCCTCTTTATTTCCATAAGGGCGAAGGGTAATCTGAAACCGTATCCCGCAATCCGGCGGGAGAGAAGGAGGGCGAGCAATGAGAAAATCGGCATTGCTGTTTCTCGTGGGGCTGTTGTGCGCGACGTTGACATCGACCGTCTGGGCCCAGCGGTACGACCGTTATGAAAAATACGGCGGGCAGCCGCCACGGAGGGGGGCTGGCGCACCGCCGCCGACGCACGCGGTGTATGGACAGACGTACCTCTTCGGTCATCTTGGGCTCTTCGAGCCGAACGACGACTTCGACGGTCTCGAAAACTACGATACGGGAGGGGCCTTCGACATCGGCATCGGGTCCCGCGTCTCGGCCAACCTGGCGGTCGACGGCACGTTCGGCATGCATTCCGCGGAACGGGGTCCGGACGATGTTACGGTGGCGCCCCTGACCTTCGGGTTACGGCTCATTCTTCCCTACCCGGTTGTCGAGCCGTATGTCGGCGGCGGGCTGGGGCTCTACTTCGCCAGCCTCGATGAACCCTCCACAGGGATCAACGATGATGACACGACGATCGGAGGCTATGTCTCCCTGGGCGTGGATGCCTGGCTCAACCCGCGGATGGCGCTGAACTTCGAGGGGAAGTACCATTTTGCCGAGCCCGAGTTCGACGGGGTGGACGTGGATGTGAGCGGATGGACGATCGGCCTCGGGGTGCGGGTATCGTTCTGAAACGAAGCACAAAACCCCCGCCCCCCCGGGTCCTGCTTCTCGGGGGGTCGGGGGCGTACTCCCTGCCGGAGGGGGCGCTGGGCTCCCGACTGGGGACGCGGCGCATGCGAACCCCGTACGGTTTCTCCAACCCCGTCCACCTGCACGAACGGGAAGGGTATCGCTATTTCTTTCTCTCCCGCCACGGGGAGCGCGGATACGACAGAACCGCGCCGTATGTGAATTACCGCGCGAACATCTTTGCGGCCAAAGCCCTCGGTGTCGAGCGGATCATCGCCTGGTCCGGCCCGGGAATCATTTCGAAAAGGATGCGCCCGGGCGACCTGGCCCTCCCTGACGACCTGCTCGATTTCACGCGGAACCGCCCCTCAACGTTCTTCGAGGGACGGGGGATCGGCTTTATCCGGCAGTTCCCGGTGTTCTGCGGAACGGTCAGGAAGTCCCTCCTCGACGCCGGGAAACGCGGGGCGGAAGACCTGCGGCTCCTCGACGGCGGCACGTACGCCTGCACCGAGGGGCCCCGCCTGGAGACGCCTGCCGAGGTGCGGTTCCTTGCGCGGGCGGGGGCGGACATGGTCGGGATGACGCTTTGCCCCGAGGCGTTCCTCGCGCGGGAACTGGAGATATGCTATGCGCCGGTGGCGTACCTCACCAATTACGCGGAAGGCTTGCGGCCGATGCCCTACCGGCGAGGGGTCCTCTTCGAGGGGATGCTGGGGAAGACGGGGGAGGAACGCGTTGAGAGGGCGAAGAACGCCATCCTTCCCCTGGCGATCGCCGCGGCCCGTGCGCTGGCAGGGAAAGAAAGGGGTTGCCCCTGCGCCGTCTCGATGGAAAGATACCGTCGCGGGGGATTGATCGGTCCCGACTTCCGGACGTGGGTATCCCCCCCGGAAAGGAGACGGGGATGAAGGTCAAGGAGGAGTATATCCGCCGGATCTGCCGGACCGTCCTCTCCCGCTGGAAGGAGAAGGGGTTGATCCGGCCGAAAGCCGACGACGACGTGCTCCTGGGAAAGATGGTCGGCGAGGTGATGGCGGATTTTGAGCGCGAAGAGGAGCTCGACCGGGAGGTTAACGGTATTCTCGAGAAGCACTCCGGGGAGTTGGCGCGCTCGCAGGCCAGTTCCCACCTCATGTTCCAGAAGATCAAGGAGCGCCTCGCCCGGGAGCGGAAGATCGTACTGTGAGGAGGGTCGTATGCGCCTGAGCGAGGACCGTATTTCCCATCTGTCGCACCTCGTGCTCGACCGGCTGTACAAGGACGACATCGCCGATTTCCCCGACGAGGGGCAGGCGCTTCGCGAGGCGAAGAGGATCTTCGGACACTATGTGCGGATCGAGGACGAGGTCGACACCTTCGTCCGGCAGAAGATTGCGAAACTCTCCCGCCGTGTCCCCGAAGGAGGGAGGGAGTGGGATATCCTGTACCGGAAATACTTCGAGGAGGAAATGGGGAAGAAAAAGCTGTAACTGGTAGCTGAATAAAGGATTTCCGGTTTTTTTCGTTTTCCCTCTTGACATCATATCCCCCCGGGCAGTATAGTTTCTGCTAGCACTCTACTAAGGTGAGTGCTAACCGCCGCAAGGCAACTACCCCATAAGATTCATAAAGGAGGAGGTACCATGAAGGTCAGGCCGTTGCAGGACAGGATTCTACTCAAACGCGTCGAGGAGGAGGCGAAGACCAAGGGAGGGATCATCATCCCCGACTCCGCAAAGGAGAAGCCGCAAGAGGGCCTCGTGGTGGCGGTGGGCCCCGGCAAGGTGACCGACAGCGGCAACCGTGTGGCTCCCGAGGTCAAGGCGGGGGACCGCGTCCTTTTCGGCAAGTATTCCGGGACCGACATCAAGATCGAGGGGGAAGAGCACCTGATCCTTCGCGAGGACGACGTCCTTGCGGTCATCCAGAAGAAATAACCTGCGAAATACGGAACAATAAAAAGGAGGAAGTGGAAGATGGCGAAAGAACTGAAGTTTGACGCGGATGCCCGCGCCGCGATCAAGGTCGGCGTCGATTCCCTGACGGACGCTGTCAAGGTGACGCTGGGACCCCGTGGACGGAACGTGATCATCGAGAAGTCCTTCGGCTCCCCCCTCGTCACCAAGGACGGGGTTACGGTCGCAAAGGAAGTGGAACTGTCTGACAAGTACGAGAACATGGGCGCCCAGATGGTGAAGGAAGTCGCCTCCAAGACGAGCGATGTCGCGGGCGACGGGACAACGACTGCAACCATTCTGGCGCAGGCGATCTACCGGGAGGGCTCGAAGCTCGTGGCCGCCGGATACAACCCGATGGATCTGAAGCGTGGCGTCGAGAAGGCGGTCGAGTCGATTGCGACGGAGCTCAAGAAGATGTCGAAGCCGACCAAGGACCCGAAGGAGATCGCGCAGGTGGGGACGATCTCGGCCAACAACGACGACACGATCGGCAACATCATCTCCGAGGCGATGTTAAAGGTCGGCAAGGAAGGCGTCATCACCGTCGAGGAGGCCAAGGGGATGGAGACGACCCTCGAGATCGTCGAGGGGATGCAGTTCGACCGCGGCTACCTCTCCCCCTACTTCGTCACCGACCCGGAGCGGATGGAGGTCATCCTCGAGGACCCGTACATCCTGATTCATGAAAAGAAGATCTCCAACATGAAGGACCTGCTGCCCCTCCTCGAGCAGATCGCCCGTTCGGGCAAGCCGCTCATGATCGTGGCGGAAGAGGTCGAGGGGGAGGCGCTGGCCACCCTGGTCGTCAACAAGCTGCGCGGGACACTCCACTGCTGCGCGGTGAAGGCCCCCGGTTTCGGCGATCGCCGGAAGGCGATGCTGGAGGACATCGGGGTTCTGACCGGCGGCAAGTCGATTGCCGAGGAGATGGGGATCAAGCTCGAGGCGGTCCAGCTGACCGACCTCGGCCGGGCCAAGCGGGTCGTCATCGACAAGGACAACACCACGGTCATCGACGGAGCGGGCAAGAAGGCCGACATCGAGGGACGCGTGAAGCAGATCCGGGCGCAGGTCGAGGAGACCACCTCGGATTACGATAAGGAGAAACTGCAGGAGCGGCTGGCCAAGCTCGTCGGGGGCGTTGCCGTCATCAACGTCGGGGCGGCCACCGAGAGCGAGATGAAGGAGAAGAAGGCGCGCGTCGAGGACGCCCTCCACGCCACCCGTGCGGCGGTGGAGGAGGGGATTGTCGCCGGCGGCGGCGTTGCCTACATCCGGGCGGCCAAGGTTCTGGACGGCCTCAAGCTCGATCACGACCAGCAGGCCGGCGTCGATATCGTCCGGAAGGCCCTCTACGAGCCGGCGAAGCAGATCGCGATCAACGCCGGCCAGGACGGCGGCGTGGTCGTGGACAAGATCAAGAACGGGAAGGGGAACTTTGGCTTCAACGCGGCCACCGAGGAGTTCGAGGACCTGATTGCCGCCGGGATCCTCGACCCGACGAAGGTGGCGCGGGTCGCCCTCCAGAACGCGGCGTCGGTCGCCGGGCTCATGATTACCACGGAGTGCGCGATCGTGGATAAGCCGGAAGAGAAGGAGAAGATGCCCCCGATGCCTCCGGGCGGCGGCGGGATGTACTAAAACAGGATGTGATAAAAAAAGTATAATCAGATTTGTCCATCGAGCAGGGGGGCCGGGCGACCGGCCCCCTTTTTTAAGGGAGAGACGAACGTGCCGATTTACGAGTATCAGTGCCGGAAATGTCACGAGGTGAAGGAAGCGATCCAGAAGTTTCAGGACCCGCCCCTGCGAAAGTGCCCCTCCTGCGGGGGAAAACTCGAGAAGCTGATGTCTCCCGGAGCCTTTGTCCTCAAGGGTACCGGCTGGTATGCGAGCGACTACGCCAACAAGGGAGTCGGAAACGGGAAGGGTGCCGCCCGCGGGAAGGACGAGGAGAAGAAACCGGAGTGCCCCATGGCCGGCGAGGCCGCTGCACCGGCCTGCGCAGGGTGCCCGAAGGCCGATTAGATTCGTATTTTCCAGGAGAGGACTTCGGAAATGCCGGCGCAGCTTATCGATGGGAAAGCGATTGGTGCGGCCGTCCGGGCAGAGATCAAGGACAGGGTGAGGGAATTTTCCGCCCGGACGGGTATCAAGCCGAATCTTGTGACGGTGCTGGTGGGGGATGACCCGGCCTCCCGCATATACGTCCGGAACAAGGGAAAGGCGTGCCATGAGGCCGGCATGCTCTCCCAACAGATCGATCTGCCCGCCGCGCTCCCCGAAAACGATCTTCTCGCCCTTGTCGCCAAACTGAACGCGGATCCCGCAGTCCACGGAATCCTCGTCCAGCTTCCTCTTCCCGACCATATCGACGAATCCCGCGTAATCGAGGCGATCTCGCCGGACAAGGATGTGGACGGGTTCCACCCCGTGAATGCCGGGCGGCTCCTTTCCGGGGGATCGTGCTTCGTCCCGTGCACCCCCCTCGGAATCATGAAGATGCTTGACCACGAATCCGTGTCCCTCAAGGGGAAACATGCGGTCGTGGTCGGGAGGAGCAACATTGTCGGCAAGCCCGTTGCGCTGCTCCTGCTCGCGAAGCACGCCACGGTGACTATCTGCCACTCCCGCACGAAGGATCTCCCCGCCGTGGTGCGATCGGCGGACGTCGTGGTGGCGGCGGTCGGGAAGGCGGAGATGGTACGGGGGGACTGGCTTTCGCCCGGTGCCGTGGTGATCGATGTCGGGATCAACCGGCTTCCGGACGGGAGACTGGTCGGGGATGTGGCGTTCGAGGAGGCGAAAGAAGTCGCCGGGAAAATCACCCCGGTGCCCGGCGGGGTCGGCCCGATGACGATCACGATGCTCCTTCACAACACCCTGGAGGCGGCGGTCCGGCAGGCCCGCGGCGGTGTGTCCCCTGCCCGTCCCTGACGATCGCAGATACGCTCGCACCCATATGTGGGCGCGTTCTGAGAACAACAAGGACATCCGTGTGGGGTTCACCCACGTGCCGTGCTCTTCCCTGGGGGACGTTGTCTTCGCCGAGCTCCCGCCGCTGGGAACCGACGTTCGGGCAGGCGAGCCGGTCGGATTGGTCGAGTCGTCGCTTGCGGTCTGCGAGGTCGTGGCCCCGGTTTCGGGGATCGTTGTCAACGTCAACCCCCTGGTGGAAGGGGCGCCCGAGAAGATCACCGCCGACCCGTTCGAAGGGGGGTGGCTGCTCGAGATCCGTCCGTCGGATCCCGCGGAACTGGCCTCCCTCCTGACCGGCCAGGAGTACGACCGGTTTTTCCCGCGGGAGGAGTAGTCGGCCTTTTACCGGATCTTGAGCGTGTGCATTTCGTAGATGAAGTGGGCGCGAATGCGCAGGTTAGGGATCGTGTAATTCTCGGGGATCGGGTTGTAGGGCGACGCTATGCGGATCGATCCGAGCGCCTCGTCGTCCAGGATCTTGTATCCGGACCCCTGCAGGAGGTGCACGGATTCCAGGCTCCCGTCCCGCCTGATGATGAAATCGACGGTCAGTTCCCCCTGTAACCCCGCATTCGCGGCGTCCTGCGGATACTGCCAGACGAGCTCGATCTTCCGCTTGATGCTGGCGAAATAGGAGATGTACTGGATTTCCGGGGCGTTCAGTGCGGTGAGGTGCGCACCGCCCCCTCCCTCCTCGGAGATCGCCCCTTCCTCCACGGCTTTCCCGCCCGTTCCCACTGCGCTCCCCGAGGACGTCTCCTCCCCCCGTCCCGCCTGCGTCGTCGCCTTTGCCATGACCATCTGCCCCAAAGAGGGGGTCATCTCCCGGAGGGATTTGGGCGTCGCCGAAGGGGGCGGAGGAGGAGCTTCCCGGGCGGGCTTCGCCTCTTCCGCACGGGTGACCTTGTCGGGAGGCCGAGGGACGGGAAACTCCTTCTCGGGCGGAAGGTCGGGGTTAACGGGCAGGTCGGGGACGCGGCCCACGAGTTCCCGAGGGGTGGGAACGCGCGGCTTCTCTTCCCGGGCCGGTTTGGGGGGAGGCGGCGGCGGGCGTTTCGGGCGGGCGCCCTCCACGATTCCCGGCTGGGGGCGGAGAAACTCGGTCGAGCGCGGCAGATCGGCCAGGTCCACGACCATCACGTTCTCGGCTCGATGCGGGGTCCAGCGGATCATCGATGCCAGCACCATGAAGGTCAGGTGGAGCAGGATGGATAGGACGATGCAGTTTCTCAGCAACCGGTCGCTAGGCATAAATTATTATTATCCGACCATCCTCTCCGCTTTTCAATTTCCAGTGCTCCCGCTACCATAATAAGACATTCCCCCAACGAGGAGCGTTCCCATCATACCCCTGAAGGATACGACCCCTTCCCTCCGGACGCCGTATGTCAATTACGTGCTGATCGCCCTGAACTCCGCCGTCTTCTTTTACCAGCTGACCCTGAACGAGCGGATGGCGGAATTCGCGTATGCCTACGGAGTCATTCCGTTCCGCTTCGTGCATATATTTCCCCGTGATCCCTGGGAACTGCTGACGCCCCTGTCGGCCATGTTCCTTCACGGCGGGTGGGGACACCTGCTCGGAAACATGCTCTATCTCTACATTTTCGGAAACAACGTGGAGGACATGCTGGGCCACGGCCGGTTTCTGCTGTTCTACCTGACGTGCGGCGTCCTCTCCTTCCTGGCCCAGATCGTGTTCCAGTCGAACTCCATGGTCCCCAACGTCGGGGCCTCCGGGGCAATCGCGGGTGTGCTCGGGGCATATTTTCTGCTTTTCCCCCGGGCGCGGATCCTGACACTGGTGCCGCTGTTCTTCTTTTTCCCCCTGGTGGAGATTCCGGCGTTCTTCTTCCTGGGGATCTGGTTTCTCATGCAGTTTCTCAGCGGCGCGGCAACGATCGGCCAAGTGTCCGCCCTCACGGGCGGGGTGGCGTGGTGGGCCCACATCGGCGGATTTCTCGCGGGCATGCTTCTGCTGAAACTGCTCCTGCCGCGCAACGCCGCGCGAAGGACCGTGATCGTCTGATCCTCCCGGAGGCCCGAAAACAAAGGCCCGGCGGGAGGGCGCAGTCGGTAAAAATGCCTTGACACTACCTGGCCCTTCATCATTCAATGAGATACAATTTATGACATTGGCCGACAACACAGTTTCCTTGCATCCGGGGATCAGGAACCTTACCCCAAACCGACAGGAGGGATTGCGATGACGAAGGCGGAACTGGTTGGGTTCATGGCGAAAAAGGCGGGCATTCCGAAAGGGAAGGCGGAGGGGGCACTCAACGCGTTCACCGACGCTGTCACGGGCGCCCTGAAGAAGGGGAACAAGCTTGCCCTGACGGGATTCGGGACGTTCAGCGTCAGCAACCGGAAAGCCAGGATGGGACGGAACCCGCAGACCGGTGCGGCGATCAGGATCAAGGCGACGAAAGTCCCCAAGTTTGCGGCCGGCAAGTCTCTCAAGGAAGCGGTCGGCGGAAAGAAAAGATAGATACCTGTAGACAGCGTTGAACAGCGACCCCCGGCCGGCCCCGTGCTCGGCCGGGGGTTTTTTTCTGCCGGAGGGAGCATGTTCACGAAAATTCTGCTGCCCACGGACTTCTCCCAATGTTCGGCAGAGGCCGCCGAAGCGGCGAGGTTCCTGGCGGAACGGTTCGAGTCGCTCGTCGTGGTGCTCCACGTGCTCGACGAACCGGCAACTCTCGACCCGATGTTCCGCGGGGAAGTTCCGCTCGAAACGCTTCGGAGCCGGATGGAAGAATTCGCCCGGGAGAACATGGGTGCGTTCCTCGCGCGCCACTTCTCCGGGTTCGGGAACTTTGACACGATGCTCGCCACGGGGATACCATACAGGGAAATTATCGGAAAGGCTCGGGAAGTCGCGGCGGATCTCATCGTGATCGGGACGCATGGCCGCACGGGGGTGGAACACGTGATCTTCGGCAGCACGGCGGAAAAGGTGGTACGCATGGCCCCCTGCCCCGTCTTGAGCGTCCGACGGGGAGGGAAGCCGTTTGTTCATCCGTGATCTTTTCCCGACGGGAGGAACTTCCTTATGAGCATGATCATGGACGTGCATGGCCGACAGGTGCTGGACTCCCGGGGTAACCCCACCGTGGAAGTCGAAGTGCACCTCGAGTCCGGAGCCGAGGGGCGGGCGATTGTCCCCTCGGGAGCGTCGACCGGGACCCGCGAGGCGGTGGAGCTCCGGGACGGCGACCCGAAGAGATACCTCGGGAAAGGGGTGGAGAAGGCCGTCCGGAACGTGAACCGTGTGATCGGCCCCAAACTCGTCGGCTTTGACGCCACCGAGCAGGCGATCCTCGACGGGATGATGATCGAGCTCGACGGGACGGAGAACAAGAGAAAGCTCGGGGCGAACGCCATCCTCGGAGTCTCCCTGGCTGTCGCGCGGGCGGCGGCGGAAACCTGCGGCCTCCCTCTCTACCAGTACCTGGGAGGCGTGGGAGCGCGGACGCTCCCTGTCCCGATGTTGAACATCCTCAACGGCGGCTCCCACGCCGACAACAACGTGGACATCCAGGAGTTCATGGTGATGCCCGTGGGGGCGAAATCCTTCTCCGAGGCGCTCCGGATGGGTGTGGAGACCTTTCACCACCTGAAGAAGGTGCTGAAAGGGAAGGGACTGAATACCAACGTCGGCGACGAGGGCGGCTTCGCCCCCCTGCTCCGGTCAAACGCCGAGGCGATCGAGGTGATCCTCGAGGCCATCGGGAAGGCGGGATACAAGGCGGGGAGGGAGATCGGCATCGCGCTGGACGCCGCCGCTTCCGAGTTCTACGAAAAGGGGAAGTATTTCTTCCGGAAATCGGACGGTTCGAAACGGTCCGCCGACGGGATGGTGAAATTCTACGAGGGGCTTTGCCGGCAATACCCCATCCTCTCCATCGAGGACGGATTCGCTGAGAACGACTGGGAAGGATGGAGGTTGTTCACGCAGGCCATGGGGAAGAAGATCCAGATCGTCGGCGACGACGTATTCGTGACCAACCCGAAGATCCTCCGGAAGGGAATCGACCAGGGGATAGCGAACTCCGTCCTGATCAAGTTGAACCAGATCGGAACCGTCAGCGAGACGATCGACGCCGTGGAGATGGCCAAGCGGGCGGGTTGGACGGCTGTCGTCTCCCACCGGTCCGGCGAGACGGAGGACAGTACCATCGCCGACTTCGTGGTCGCCCTGAACACGGGGCAGATCAAAACGGGCTCGGCTTCGCGGACCGACCGGCTCGCCAAGTACAACCAGCTGCTGAGGATCGAGGAGGAGCTGGGCCCATCCGGGAGATACGAGGGAAGGGGAGTGTTCTATAATATCTGATATGAAGCAGCGGTTCGTCGCTCTCATCGTGCTGGACGGGTGGGGATACAGGGAAGAGACCGAGGCCAACGCCGTGGCCCTGGCCAACACGCCGTTTTTCGACAGGCTCTGGGCGGACTTTCCCCGCACGCTCCTCCACGCCTCGGAGGAGCGCGTCGGGCTTCCCGCCGGTCAGATGGGAAACTCGGAAGTCGGACACCTGAACCTGGGGGCGGGCCGGGTAGTCTATCAGGACATCGTCCGTATTTCGAAGTCGATCCGGGACGGTGAGTTCGCGCGGAACCCGGTTCTGTGCAAAACGATGGACACGGCCCGGGAAAACGGGAAGGCGCTCCACCTCGTCGGCCTCCTCTCCGACGGCGGCGTTCATTCGCTTCCCACGCACCTGTACGCCCTTCTCGAAATGGCGAAGGAGCGAGGGCTTACGCGCGTGTTCGTCCACCCCTTCTTCGACGGGCGTGATACCCCGCCGACCAGCGGCGTCCAACATCTTCGCGACCTTCTGGCGAAGATGAAAGAGATCGGTGTAGGAAGGGTGGCGACGGTGGGAGGGCGATATTTCGCGATGGACCGGGACAACCGGTGGGACCGGACCGAACGGGCTTTCCGCGCAATGGTGCGCAGCGAGGGGACGGAGAGTTCCGATCCCGTAACCGCCGTATCCCGGTCGTACGAGGCGGGAAAGACCGACGAGTTCATCGAGCCCGTCGTCATACGGCAGGACGGCCGGCCCGTGGGGCCCATTTCCGAGGGGGATTCGGTCCTGTTCTTCAATTTCCGGGCGGACCGCGCCAGACAGTTCACCCGTGCGCTCACGCAGGACGATTTCGACCGCTTCCCCCGCCCCGAGCGTCTTGGTCTGACGTTCGCCTGCATGACGGCCTACGATGAGACTTTCTCCCTACCGGTCGCGTTTCCGGCGCAGGCCCGGAACAATCTCCTCGAAGATGTCTTCGCCTCCCGAGGAATCCGGAACCTCCGGATTGCGGAGACCGAGAAATACGCGCATGTGACCTACTTCTTCAACGGGGGCGTAGAGAAGGTGTTCCCGGGAGAGTCGCGGATCCTCGTTCCGTCCCCTTCGGTTCCGACCTACGACCTGCAGCCGGAAATGAGCGCATACGAAGTCGCGGAACGGGCGGTCGCCGAGGTGGGTTCGGGCAGGCACGATGTGCTCATCCTGAACTTCGCGAACGGGGACATGGTGGGGCACACCGGGATCCTGTCCGCGGCGATCCGGGCGATCGAAGCGGTGGATGTGAATCTTCGCCGTGTAGTGGAGGGAATATGGGAGGTGGGAGGCGTGGCGCTCGTGACCGCCGATCACGGCAACGCCGAACAGATGGTCGATCCCGATACGGGGGGGCCGCACACAGCCCATACGACCAACCCCGTCCCGCTGATCCTCGCCGATCCGCAAGGAAGGGGGATGACGCTTAGAAGCGACCGCGCGCTGGAGGATATCGCCCCCACGATTCTCATGATGCTGGGGATACCCGCGCCGGCCGAGATGACCGGCGAGGACATCCGGCAGGCGGCGAAGGCGGTATAGAGGGATGATGCAGAAATCGATCCTTACCATAAGCAACGAGGCAAGCGTCCGGGACATGCTGGCGAACCTTTTCTCCGACAAGGGCTACCGGGTGTCGCTCGCGGGCTCCGGGGCGGAGGCCGTCAAGATCGTATCCAACTCTACCCCCGATTTCATCCTGTGCGAGCAGTTCCTCCCCGATATCTCCGGGGTGGAGCTGAAGCGGCGCATCCTCCGTTTGTCCCCGAAATCCCAGGTGATTGTCCTCTCCTCCTTCACCATCATCCGGAGTTCGGACGACGTCCTGCGGTTCGGGTCCTCCGATTTCATCCTGGACCAGAGCGAGCTCCTGGACCTCCTCGAGGCGACGGGGGAGGACAGGGCCCCGGTGGCGCCGCCGGTGACGGACGAGCATCTGAAGAAGTGCCTCATCGAGACGATCGATGTCCTGGTCGGCCTGCTGGAGATCAACGACCCGTTTTTCGGAGGGAACTCCCACATCACGATGGAGTACGCCCGCACCGTCGCCGAGGAGATGAAGCTGACGAAGGAGATGGTGGACGAGATCGTCGTGGCGTCCCTGCTGCACGACATCGGCAGGGTCGGCATCCGGAGCGAGATTCTCACCGGGAAAAAGGAGATCTCCAAGGACGAGTACAACACGGTGAAATCCCATTGCGAGAACGGAGCCAAGATCCTCGACACGATCAACTTCCCGTGGAAGATCAAGCCGATCATCGTGCATCATCACGAAAGGTACGACGGGAAGGGATACCCGGGGGGGCTAAAAGGGCGGGAGATTCCGCTGGGAGCGCGGATCCTTTCCGTGGTCGACGCCTACGCGGCGATGATTGCCAACCGGCCGTACCGCAAGAGCCTGGAGAAGGAGGAGGCCATCAAGGAGCTGCACCGGAACGTGGGGACGCAGTTCGACCCGGAGGTCGTCGAAATTTTCACGCGCGTGGTGGAGCAGAAATTCTCCCACCACGGCGTCGGGGCCAAGCCGAGAATCCTCCTGGTCGACGACGAGGTCGATTACCTGACGCTCCTCAAGCTCAAGCTCGTCAACGAGGGGTTCGAGGTCGTCGTCACGGACAGGTCCACCGAGGCCCTGGAACTCATGGAAAGGGGACAACTGGACCTCGTGATCGCCGACGTCATGATGCCGGAGATGGACGGCATCGCGATGTACCGTAAGATGCGCGAACTCCCCGGGGGCGGGGACACGCCCCTGTTGTTCCTCTCGGGGAAGGATGAGACGAGCATGAAGGTCGAGGCGCTTCACCTGGGCGCGGAGGATTATCTCATCAAGCCGGTGGACCTGAAGGAGCTTGCCGCTCGGATCCGGAACATCATCCGGCGGGACAAGCGGAGAAAGACAGGGGTCGAGGCCAGACCCAGCCAGGGCGTCATCGGGGATCTCACGAACCTCGGAATCCCCGATATCGTCCAGACGCTTCACCTCGGTCTCAAGACCGCATGCGTGCTCCTGAAGGCGGGGCAACGCGACGAGGGGCGGATCTACTTCACGAACGGGCGCATTTCCCATTGCGAAGCCGGAAATCTCTCGGGAGAGGAAGCCTTCTACCGGCTGTTGCGCTTGGAGGAGGGAGCGTTCGTGATCTCGCACGGGCAGACGACCAAGAAGCGGACGATCGACATGGACGAGATGCAGCTGATTCTGGAGGGGTTCCGCCGTCTCGATGAGGAGAAGAAGGGGAATGCACCGGGATGACCCTATTTTCCAGAGAACGAAGGCAAAAGGAGAGGAAACAGCGTATGGCTACGGTTGTGTTCACGGTTAAGAGCGGCAAGCAGCCGATTCGGGTGTCGTCTCCCGTAACGGCCACCGCGAAGGATTTTTCCTCTGCGGGGATGTCGGTCGTGACGCCGAAGATCAGCCCGGACGGGATCCATGTGATGTACGACACGCTGATGACCACGCGGAACCGTGTGGACGCGACGATCTTCCCGGAAGGGAAATCGCCGATCCGGGTATCGGGAAAGGTCGTCTGGTTCCGCGCGGCCGAGAATCCGGAGGGGTCCTACATTTTCGGCATGCAGTTCGACGAGGCGTCGGAAGATCTGAAGGAGTGGCTCTTCCTCGAGTAGGCCCTTGAGAGCGATCGACGTTCACGCCCACCCCAGCACCCGCCCCTGGTACGAATCGATGCGCCCGTATTTCGAGGCGCTCGAGTCCTATTACCGGACGCCCTTCCGTGTCCGCACGGACGAGGAGATGGCCGAAGAGTTCCTCCAGGCCGGCGTGGGCGCGATGATCCTGGCCTGGGATGCGGAAACGACCACGCGGTTGCCGGCGACGACCAACGATTACGTGGCCTCCGTCCGGGACCGGTTTCCAGGTTCGGTTATCGGCGCCTGGGCCTCGGTCGACCCGTGGAAGGGGGAGGAGGCTGTCCGGGAGCTCGAGCGCGCCGTCCGGGACTTGCAGCTTTCGGGGGTGAAGTTCCAGGGGGTCGCCCAGGCGTTCTTCCCGAACGAACGCCGGTTCTACCCGCTCTACGAGAAGTGCGTCGAGCTGTCCGTCCCCGTGCAGTTCCACACCGGCACCACCGGCCTGGGGGCGGGGACGCCGGGGGGGATGGGGCTCAAGCTGAAGTACACCCAGCCGATCCATCTCGACGATGTTGCGGCCGATTTCCCCGGACTCACCATCATTGCGTGCCACCCTTCATGGCCGTGGCAGAGCGAGATGATCGCCATTCTCCTCCACAAGGCAAACGTCTACATGGAGACGTCCGGCTGGTCTCCGAAATATTTCACGCCCGAGCTGAAGAAGGAAATCGCCGGGCGCCTCCAGGACAAGGTCATGTTCGGGTCGGACTACCCCGTGCTTTCCTACGAGCGGCTCTTCCGGGACTGGGATGCCGAGGGGTACCCGGCCGCCGTCCTCGACAAGGTCTTCCTCGCCAATGCGCGCAGGATCCTCCGGCTTCCCTAGAACCGGGACGTTCCTAAGAACTCCTATTCCCCCTAACTTTTTAGGGGTGTCCCCCCCCTGCGTCCGCTCCGCCACGACCGCCCACTTGACGGGGAGGCCCAAGGGCAGGCGATGTCGACCGGGGACCCAGGGCGATGCGGGGGGTTTCCCCGGTAGATCGTTTTGCCTTGCCAAGCGGAAATATTTGTATATACTGTTGTTTTTCGTAAAAAGACCTGCCGGGAAGTGCGAGAGTGGCGGAATGGCAGACGCGCCGGATTTAGGATCCGGTGGGCAACCGTGAGGGTTCAAATCCCTCCTCTCGCACCATCTGCCCGGGTGTTTTACTCTAAAGGATAAGGAGCGGACGATAGGTCATGAAGACGAGCGTCGAAACGGTCAGCAGTGTAGAGAAGAGGATCCGGGTGGAAATCCCTGCCGACGAGGTGTCCCGGCGCGTCGAGGAGGGATACACCGAGGTTCGGAAAATGGCACCCCTGCGCGGGTTTCGCAAGGGGAAGGCCCCGATGTCGATGGTCCGGCGGGTTTTCAAGGAGTCCGTCGAGGCGGACGTTGTCGAGCGTCTGGTCAGGGATTCCCTCAGCGAGGCGGTAAAGGGGAACGACCTGAAGATCCTTTCCCTTCCGAAGATCGACGGAGGAAAGCTCACGGAAGGGCAGGAGTTCGTATTCACCGCCACCGTGGAAGTTGTCCCCGAGCTGAACCCGGAGGGGTACAAGGGAATTTCCATCGTGAAGGAGAAGCGCGAGGTAAAGGACGAGGATGTGGACGCCGCGGTCGATCGTCTGCGAGGATCCTTCGCCCAGTACCACGCGGTCGAGGGGCGAGGAGCCGGCGGCTCCGATCTCGTGGAGTTCGGGTTCACCGCGACATCGGAGGGGGAGACGGTCGAGAAAAGCGACTCTGCGAGCGTTGTTCTCGAGGGAGGAGTCCCCTTCGGAAAGGAGTTCGAATCCCACCTGACCGGGGCACGGACCGGGGACCGGAAGACGTTCGAAGTGCAGTTCGAGCCCGATTTTCCCAACGAGAAGTACCGCGGGAAGAAGGTCCTCTTCGAGGTGAAGGTGAGCGCCGTCCGGGAGAAGAAACTTCCCGATCTGGACGATGATTTCGCCAGGAGTTTAGGAGACATAACCGACCTTTCCGATCTGAAGGAAAAGATGCGGGCGCGCCTGGTTTTGGAGGCGGAGGAGGGGGTGAGACGCAGCGTGGAGGAGCAGCTTCGGCAGGGGCTGCTGGAGAGGAATTCCTTCGAGGTCCCCCTAACGCTGGTCGACCGCCAGATTGTCTCCATGATCGAGGACACTGCGAACCAGCTCGTGTCCCAGGGGGTCGACCTAAAGAAAGTGAGCATGGATTTCGAAAAGATGAAAGAGAGGTTTGCACCGAACGCCGGTCGAGCGGTCCGCCTGTCCCTGCTCCTGTCGGCGATCGCGGAGAAGGAAGGCATCGACGTCCCCTACTCCGAAATCGAGGCGGAGATGAAACGGATGGCGGCCGGCGCCGGGATAGAGTATGAAAAGGTAAGGGAAATGTACGGGGACGAGGAGCGAATGGACGGTCTGCGCAACCGGTTGCTCGACAGGAAGGTAATGGCGTTCCTCCAGGAGAACGCCGAGGCCAGGGAGGAGGTGGCGGGATGACCCTTGTGCCGATCGTTGTAGAACAGACAAGCCGCGGCGAACGATCCTACGACATCTTCTCCCGGCTGCTCAAGGACCGCATCGTTTTCATCGGAAACCCGATCGACGACGATATCGCCAACCTGGTCATCGCCCAGCTCCTTTTTCTCGAGGCGGAGGACCCGGACAAGGATGTCAACCTGTACATCAACTCCCCCGGGGGGTACGTAACGGCGGGGATGGCGATCTACGACACGATGCAGTTCATCAAGCCCCAGATGGCCACCGTCTGCATCGGTCAGGCTTCCTCGATGGCCGCGGTGCTTCTGGCCGGGGGCGCCGTGGGGAAACGGACGGCACTGCCCAACGCGCGCATCCTGATCCACCAGCCGCTGGGGGGAGCGAAGGGGCAGGCCACCGAGATCGAGATCCACGCCCGGGAGATCCTGCGGATGC
The DNA here is from genome assembly GCA_035464915.1 of Candidatus Limnocylindria bacterium. GTDB lineage: Bacteria > Desulfobacterota > Deferrimicrobia > Deferrimicrobiales > Deferrimicrobiaceae > CSP1-8. The sequence continues at coordinate 4,777 of DATHRT010000214.1, read as the reverse complement.
GGGAAGAGCTCAACAAGATCCTCTCGAAGCACACGGGGCAGCCGCTTTCCCGCATCGCGGCGGACTCCGAGCGGGACTTTTTCATGTCCGCGGAGCAGGCGAAGACCTATGGTATAATCGACACCGTGGTGGAGAAAAGGCCGCTTCCCGCCAGGCCGCTTGTAGACTGACGGAGGACCCTGTGACCCGGAAAATCAACGACAAGGCGAACATGCTGGTCTGCTCGTTCTGCGGAAAAGCCCAGAACGAGGTGCGAAAACTCATCGCCGGCCCCACCGTGTACATCTGCGACGAATGCGTCGAGCTCTGCAACGACATCATCACCGAGGAGTACGAAGTCGAGGATTCGCTGGAGGAGAAGCGCCGAAGGCTTCCGAAGCCCGCGGAAATAAAAAAGATTCTCGACGAATACGTGATCGGGCAGGAGAGGGCCAAGAAAATCCTCTCCGTCGCGGTGTACAACCATTACAAGCGGGTCGAGACGCGCACCGTCGACGGCGTCGAACTCCAGAAGTCCAACATCATCCTGCTTGGGCCCACGGGAAGCGGGAAAACCCTTCTGGCCCAGACGCTGGCCCGCATCCTGAACGTCCCGTTCACGATCGCGGACGCAACCACGCTCACCGAGGCGGGGTACGTGGGGGAGGACGTCGAGAACATCATCCTGAGCCTCCTGCAGGCATCCGACTACGACGTGGAAAAGGCCCAGAAGGGCATCGTCTATATCGACGAGATCGACAAGATCGCGCGCAAGTCGGAGAATCCGTCGATCACACGGGACGTCTCCGGCGAAGGGGTCCAGCAGGCGCTGCTCAAGATCCTGGAGGGGACGATCGCGAACGTTCCCCCCAAGGGCGGCCGCAAGCACCCTCAGCAGGACTTCATCAAGGTCGACACGGGCAATATTCTCTTCATCTGCGGCGGAGCGTTCATCGGACTCGAGGGAATCGTGGAGCGGCGGACCTCGAAGAAGATGATGGGGTTTGCGGCCGACATCGTTTCGCGCTCGGAGAAGAACATCGGCAAGCTCCTCGAGGCGGCACAACCGGAAGACCTCATCCGGTTCGGCCTCATCCCCGAGTTCGTGGGTCGCCTCCCGGTGGTGGCCACGCTGCACGAACTCGACGAGGATGCGCTGGTCCAGATACTGATGAAGCCGAAGAACGCTCTCGTACGGCAGTACCAGCGGCTGTTCGAGTTCGAGAACGTGAAACTCGAGTTCACCGAGGACGCCTTGCGGTGCATCGCCCGGCAGGCCATCCAGCGAAAGGCGGGGGCTCGGGGGCTCCGCTCCATACTCGAGCACATCATGCTGGACGTCATGTACGAGATACCTTCCCAGAGCAACATCAAGAAGTGCATTATTTCCGAAGACGTGGTCAGCGGCAAGGTGCCTCCCGAAATCGTGCAGGGAAAGAAGGCCGAACTGGCCTAGCGCAGGCCCCTGCGGATGTCCTTCCCCGCACGGGGAGGGGGGCTGCCGACTGTGGTGGAGGTACGAATGGAAGACACGAAAAAGATCCTGCCGCTTCTCCCGTTGCGCGACATCGTCGTGTTCCCGCACATGGTGGTTCCCCTGTTTATCGGCCGGGACAAGTCGATCGCCGCACTCGAAGCCGCGCTTGCCCACGACAGGCTCATCTTTCTCGCCGCCCAGAAGGACGCGGCGACGAACGAGCCCGTGGAGGACGACATCTTCCGCATCGGGACCGTTGCGCACATCGTCCAGATCCTGAAGCTGCCCGACGGCACCGTCAAGGTGCTGGTCGACGGGCGGTTCCGTGCGAGACTTCTCCATTTTCTGCCGAATGACCGGTTTTTTCAGGTCAGTATCGAGGAGCTCCCGATCGCGCGGTACGAGGGGGCCATCACCGAGGCGCTGGTCCGCAACGTCATCGCCTCGTTCGAGCACTACGCAAAGCTCAGCAAGAAGATCCCCTCCGAAGTGATGGTGCAGCTGGGGTCCCCGGACGATCCGGCCAAGCTTGCGGATACCGTGGCCGCTCACCTTCCGGTCAAGTTGTCGGACAAGCAGGCGGTCCTCGAACTTCCGACGGCGCGGGAGCAGATGGAGAAGCTCCTTGCCCTTCTCGATGCAGAGATCGAGATTCTCGAGATCGAGAAGAAGATCCGGGGGCGCGTCAAGAAGCAGATGGAAAAGACGCAGAAGGAGTTCTACCTGAACGAGCAGATGCGCGCCATCCAGAAGGAGCTCGGGCAGGGTGACGAGGGGCGCTCGGAGCTCGACGAGCTCGAGGAGAAGATCAAGAAGAAGAAGATGGGCAAGGAGGCCCAGCAAAAGGCAGAGAAGGAGATCAAGAAGCTGCGCCTCATGTCGCCGATGTCAGCGGAGGCGACCGTAAGCCGGAACTACATCGACTGGCTCATCTCGATCCCCTGGCAGGAGCGCACCGAGGACAAGCTCGACATCGAGGCCGCCGAAAAGGTGCTGAACGAGGACCACTACGGCCTGGAGAAGGTCAAGGAACGGATCCTCGAGTACCTCGCGGTCCGCAAGCTGGTGACGAAGCTGAAAGGGCCGATCCTCTGCTTCGTGGGCCCTCCCGGGGTGGGGAAAACCTCCCTCGCCAAGTCGATCGCGCGGGCGACGGAGCGGAGGTTCGTCCGCATGTCCCTGGGGGGCGTTCGCGACGAGGCGGAGATTCGCGGACACCGCAGAACCTACATCGGGGCGCTCCCGGGGAAGATCATGCAGCAGATGAAGAAGGCGGGGACGGTCAACCCCGTGTTTCTGTTCGACGAGGTCGACAAGATGTCGATGGACTTCCGGGGAGACCCCTCGGCGGCGCTTCTCGAGGTGCTCGACCCCGAGCAGAACAACTCGTTCAACGACCATTACCTGGACGTCGACTACGACCTGTCCAACGTGATGTTTCTCACCACGGCGAACACGCTCTACGGCATCCCGCCGGCCCTCCAGGATCGGATGGAAATCATCCGGATTCCCGGATACACGGAGGTGGAGAAGCTCCACATCGCTATCGACCATCTCCTCCCGAAAAAGACGGTGGAGCACGGGCTTTCGGTGGACAACATATCCTTTTCCGGGGCGGCGATCCTGCACGTCATCCGCTACTATACCCGGGAAGCGGGGGTTCGGAACCTCGAGCGGGAACTGGCGTCCATCCTGAGGAAGATCACAAGGGAAGTCGTCAAGGAGAAGGGTCCCGGAAAAGTACGCGTCACCCCGCAGTCGGTGCGCCGGTACCTCGGGGTTGCCAGGTACCGGTACGGCGAGGCGGAGGAGAAACGGCAGATCGGGCTGGCGACGGGACTCGCCTGGACCGAGTTCGGCGGCGAGCTTCTTCTCATCGAGGCCGCGATCATGCCCGGAAAGGGGAATCTGAAGGTCACCGGCAAACTCGGGGAGGTGATGCAGGAGTCCGCGCACGCGGCGCTCTCCTACATCCGTACCCGGGCGGAGATCATGGACCTCGAGAAGGACTTCTACCAGAAGATCGACATCCACATCCACGTGCCGGAGGGGGCGATTCCCAAGGATGGTCCCTCGGCAGGGATCACGATGGCGACGGCGCTGGCATCGGCGCTATTGCGCGTTCCCGCGCGCAACGACCTGGCGATGACGGGGGAAATCACACTGCGGGGACGGACCCTGCCCATCGGCGGAGTCAAGGAGAAGCTGCTGGCGGCGCATCGCGGCGGGATCAAGACAGTGATCCTACCCGCCGAGAACGAGAAGGATCTCGCCGAGATCCCGGGAAAGATCAAGAAGAATCTCAAGGTCATTTTTGTCCGGCACATGGACGAGGTGATCTCCGCCGCCATCGAGATGCCCGAGAAAGCGAAGGCGCCGGATGCGGTCCCCCTCCCGGACCCTCCCCCGACCACCCCGGAGGGGTCGGACGGAGACGTGATACGACACTAGGGGCGGTCCGGAAGACCTCCGTCCAGAGTGGCGGTGCAGGACGATGCGATTCGTATGGCCCCCTCCTTCCCGAGGATTTCGGGGAGCGGCAGGAGGCCTTTTCTTTTCCCGCGTTCCCGCCCCAGCAGCAGGACAGTTTCCGCAAGGAGCGTTCCGGCGAGCTTTCCATCAGGATCGGAGATGGCCGCAAAACGCCCTTGTGGTTCGTCTGCCGGGAACACGCCCGCAGCGGCGGCAGGCACGCGCGTTGCCGGCCGCAAGGATCGGCGGAGCCAGAATAAAAACGCGGCGGACATCTCCCGCCCCACCGGACCGAATACCCCGAGTCCACCGATGATTCTCCTGCAACGCCGGGCGGGTTTCCCTTCCGGAAGACCGAGCGCGGTTCCTCTACCCGCTTCGAAGTAACGGCCGGCCGGGGCACGGGACGGGACGTTCGTGGGACGTCCGATCTCCCGGACGAACCGGCGGAAGAAAGCGTAGCCGCCGAACCGGTCCGGGGAGCAGAAGAAAAACCTTTCTCCCTCGTGTGCGGCCGTACCATCGCTCCCTGTGCTTCCTTTCGGGAGGAAGTGGGTCGCCAGCAGGTCTGTCCACCCCGGATACATTCCGCATCCGGAGACGGCCCCCGCCCCCGCGCGGCGAAAGGCGTCATGAATCTCCCGGCGGTCGGCGGCGGAAAGAACGTTGTCCCCGATGCTGGCGGCAGGCCGGCCTGCGCCGGCGCATGTGAGAAGGACCGTTTTTTCGAATTCCGAGCAGGGACCCACGGCGTTCGCCACCGCGTCGACATCTCCCAGGAGCCGCTCCAGATCGGGAACCCGGCCGACGTCGGCCATCGCCCACCGGCATTTCGGGGACAGGGACTTG
>DATHRT010000213.1:0-6500 GCA_035464915.1 Candidatus Limnocylindria bacterium | reverse complement strand
AGGCGATATGGATGGTGACCAGCGCGACCCGGAGGCGGGCCCCCGCAAGCATCATCGCGACCTCCGCGCCGCCGCACAGGTCGGCCAGAAACTCGGTGTGGCCCGGGAACGGTGCGCCGGCCGTTTTCAACCCTTCCTTCGTGATGGGGCAGGTGACCACCGCGTCGGCTCGCCCCGCTCGCGCGTCCCCTGCCGCCGCCCGGATGTATTCCACCATCGCGCGGGCCCCCGCCTCCGAGAGCCTGCCGAACGGCACATCGTCCAAGGAAAGGGACGAGGCCGACGTAACGACGATCCTGCCCGGTCCGGGCTCCCCGGCTTCCACCACTTCGGTCGGCCTTCCCAGGACGGCCGCCGCCCGCCGCAGGATGTTTTCGTCCCCGTACACCACGGGGCGGCAAACGGAGAAAATCTCCGGGGACAGATGCGCAAGGACGATAATCTCCGGGCCGACCCCTGCCGGGTCCCCCATCGTGACGGCGATTTTCGGCCGTGTTCCCTTCTCCAACGGCCTGCCCCTACTTGCCCCGGCTCCGGAGGATCCTTTCGATCTGCGGGTGATGCTGGTTCTCGTGCTCCCGGATGATCCGGTGCGGCCACTCGTAGAGGTTCATGCTCCCGAAGAAGGGATGGGGGAACTCCACGCTTCGGGGATCCGAGCCGGCCAGCATCGTAAGCGTTTCCCGCGTCGCCTCCCGGACCTGTGCGGCGAGCCCAAGGATCTCCTCTTTCCCGTAGGAGCCCTTCGGATGCGCCACCTCGGGCGCCTCGGTCATTCGTTCGAGGGACCGGCCGATCTCCCGCACGGTGAGGACCGAGTCGTCGGCCGGATAGGCGGGGAGCCTGCCGGCGTTCTCCTTGAGCATCTTCCGGATAAGCTTGCTGGTCCCCGTCTCGGCGAGGACCAGATGCTCGAGGATCTCGGACACCGACCACTCCCCTTCCTCCCGCCGGACAAATTCCGCATCAGACAGACCGGAAACCATCCCGAGCGTGACCTTGCGGTTCTCCTCCATCCCGTCCCACAGTTCCTGCAATTTTCGCGGGAGCACCTTCCCCTCCTTTTCGTGTGGTCCCTCTGGTCCGCCCCGGTCGCCCGGCCTGCGCTTCCGGTTCTTTCTAGAGGCGTATATCGATCGTGGCGGCTTTCTTGAGTTCGACCAGGATGTCGGAGAACGCCTTCTCGCTGCGCCGGTCCAACATTTCCTCTCTCAGCGAGGCCTTCACGTCGGAAATATCCACTAGTGTCCCCCCGCGGCGCTCGAGCACTTTGACCAGGTGGGCTCCCGCCTCGGTGAAGAAGGGAGGTGACGTCTCTCCCGTCCTCAGCCGGACGACCTCCTTCCCGATTTCCGGGAGGAGATCCTCCGTCTTCTCGAAATCGGCCGAGAACACGGTTACCCCGGGCACGACGGATGAGAGCAGGCCGGATGCCTCCGCGAAGGTCATTCCGGACCGGACATACGCCGACGCCTCCTGCGCGCCGATCCGTGTTCGGACGCCGTTGTCGGTCCCCGCCTCCTCGTCCGGGAAGGGAATGGTGAGTATCTCGAGCCGTACTTCGGCGCCGACCAGAAACCTTTCCGCATGTTCCTGAAAATACGCCCTCGTTTCCTCCTCCGTGACAGTGACGTCCTTCAGTTTCTTCGCCCGGACGATTGCGCCGCGCTCCATCTGCCACCGGATCCGCCTCCGATATCCCGCCAGGCTTATCCCTTCCTGTTCGAGCGCCGCCTGGAAAACAGACTCCGACATGTCGTTGCTCTTTCGGACCGACTCTATGGCGCGATCAACCTCTGCATCGGAGACGGGCTGGCCGATCTTCCCGAGCTCCTGGTGGACCAGGGTCATCTCGATCAGCGCCTCAAGTCCTATCAGGACCCGATCCCGATCCTTCTCTTCCCGAAGGTAGATGTCGGCATCTCCCTCCGGTATTCCCAGGCCTTCCGCGACCGATTCCCGGAACTCGGAGAAGGTGATCGGCTCGTCGTTCACCACCGCAACGACGCCGTCGACGACCCGTGCGCCGGCCGTCGAGGCAAAAGCAGCGAGAAGGAGCAGGAGAACCAGGACCGGCGTAAACCTTTCGGGGATCATTTCCGCCCCTCCATGAGCCCGGTCACGATATCCTCCTGGATCAAGATGTGCGCTTTGCCGATCTGCGTATCGAGCCATGTGCGGAATGCTTCTTCCCTGCGCTGCCCGAGCAGCTCCCTGCGGATCTCCGGGGCCTTCTCGGCGTAGGAATACGAACCGTTCGGCGACTTCCGGACCACGAGGAAAACACTGAACGTCTTGTCCCGCCGGATGACCCGACTCACCCCGCCCGCCGGCAGATCGAACAGCTCCAAGGCGACCTCCTCCGGAAGTTCTTCACGGGAGAGAAACCCCAGGTCGATATCGAGGGGCATGCCCTCCGCAGTGGAGAACTGCTTCCCCACCTCGTCAGGAGAGGTCCCCTGCGCCAGCTTCTCCCGCGCCCCGGCGGCCGTCTCCGGGGTGCCGAAGAGGAACTGGCGGACTTGGATCCTCTCCGGCCGCCTGGCTTGCCCATACGTATCCCGGTACGCCACCTGAACCTCCTCCTCCGGCACCTCGGCGAGCGGTCGGGCGATCGTCTCGGAAGCCTTCCGATAGAGGATGGAACGACGAATCTCCTCCCGCCACTCCTCCGCATCGATTCCCCCCTCGAGGAGCGCCTTTTCCAGCCCCCCCGGGGGGAAGTCGGCGCGGTACCGCCTGACCTCTTCCTCTACCTCCGTCCGGCTCACCGCCACTCCGAGCCGTTCCCCTTCCTCGAGCACCACGGCCCGCTCGACCAGCTGCCGGAGGGCGCGGGACACTTCGGTCCGGGTCCCGCTCCGCGCCGCAGCGGGAGGGGAAACCCCGCGCACCCTGGCGATCTCGGTTTTCAGGGCCTTGAGCGTGATCGGTGCGCCGTTGACCTTCGCAACTACGACATTCGAATCGGAAGGAGGTTCCGGGCCTCTCGCGCAGGAAAGGAGGCAGACCACCACGGTCCAGGCAGCAGCCAGCCGGCAGATCGCGCGAATCCGGGGGTTTGTCATGCAGCCAGATGGTTTCAGCGGTCCCCTTGGGGTACAATCCCCCCCGCCGCCGGGACCTCCTTTCCCCCCGGTGGTGAATCGGGGAACTGCCCCCCGGCCGAAGGGGTACCCTCCATGTGTATCTTTGCCTGTTTTTTCAGCTTGTTCACAAGGTTTTCGAAGGCCTCCCGTTGTGCCCCCTCGCGCAGTTCGGCAGCGATGTTCTCCTTCACTTCCTCAAACGGCGGCAGGCCGGCAGGCCGTTTCTCCAGTACCTGGAGTATGTGATATCCGTATATCGTTTTCACGGGGCCCACGATCGAATTCTCCGGCGCCCCGAACGCGGCATCCTCGAATTCCTTGTCGAATGCGCCCCGCTCGATCAGGCCGAGGTCCGCCGTCTTCCCGTCGGCCGCTTCGGCCTCCCCCATCAACTGCTCGAACGGTTCCCCTTTTTTGGCCCTGCGAGCCATCTCCACTGCCTGTCCCTCGTCCTTGAACAGGATGTGGCGCACCCGGACCCGCTCACCCTCCTCGAAGCGTGCCTTGTTCTCCTCGTAATGTTTCCGGAGCACCTCGTCGGACATGCCGGGGGCACTCTCCGCCGTCTCCCGCAGAAGGGCTTCCAGGAGGATGGACTTCCTGGCCTGCTCGAAACGGGAACGCACTTCGTCACGCCTGTCGAGGCCGCGGCGCAGCGCTTCCCGCATGAGGAGGTCGCGTGTGATCAGGCTGTCCAGAAACTGCATCCGGCCCGCCTTGGTTTCCACGATCGGGCGAATGTACGGCGGGAGGTTCTCGGCCTCCTTCCGGAACATCGATTCGGTGATCCGCTCGCCTTCGACCACCGCCAGGACGGCGTCCTGCTCCTTCTTTCCCGTGTTCCCGCAGGCGAAGAAGATCGGGACCGACACGGCCACGAGAACGAATACTTTTGCGAACTTGCGCATCCGCCGACTCTCCTTCCGGGAATATCGACCGGCTGTTGTGCGAGGAAGACTATATGCTACCGCCCGGGGATAACCGGTTCAACAGGTTTTTGGCCGCCGCAAGCACCTCCGGGGGGGAATCGCCGGACAGGCGCACGGAGAGCATCTCGCCGCGCGCGAAGGAGAACGTGTTTCTTTCCTTCGCCACCAGCCGGACGAGCAAGGACCGGTCCACCGCGGATCCCCCGGAAAGCGCAAGAAAGAGCGCGCCGTTACCCCGCTTCATCTCCTTCACTCCCATCTCCCGCATGATCGCCCGCAGCCGCGTCAGGTCGCACAGTGCCTCCGCGGGAAGAGGAAGCCGCCCGAAACGGTCCAGCAGCTCCAGCTCGAGCTCGTCGGCCTCCAGGACGGTTCGCGAGGCGGCCAACTTCCGGTAGAAGTCCAGCCTCGTCCCCGCTTCCGGGATAAAGTCATCCGGGAGGAACGCTGGGATCCGGAGGTCGAGTTCGGGCTCCTCCCCCTCACTGGCATCCCGGCCGGAGATTTCCGCCACCGCCTCCGACAGAAGCTGCGTGTACAACTCATAGCCGACCTGGTGGATGTGGCCGGACTGGTCCTTCCCGAGCAGGTTCCCGCCGCCGCGGATCTCCAGGTCATGCGAGGCGATCCGGAACCCCGAACCGAGCTCCGTGAGCTCGGCGATCACCCCCAGCCGCTGCAAAGCCTCCTTCGTCAGCATCGCGTCCTCGGGCAGGAGGAAGTAGGCGTAAGCGCGGTGACGGTCGCGCCCCACCCGCCCCCGGAGCTGGTAGAGCTGGGCGAGCCCGAACCGGTGCGCCTGGCTGACGAGGATCGTGTTCGCGTTGGCGATGTCCAGTCCCGCCTCGATGATGGCGGTGCACAGCAACAGGTCGGCACGCCGGCCGGCGAAATCGTCCATGGCGAACGCAAGTTTCTCCTCGTCCATCTGCCCGTGGGCCACAACGATCCGGACGTGGGGGAGGATCTCCCGCAGGAAGCGCTCCATGGCCGGCAGGGTCTCCACGCGGTTGTGCACGAAAAACACCTGCCCCCCGCGGCGGATCTCCCTGTCCACCGCCTCGCGGATGACCTCTCCCGAGAAGGGAAGGACAAAGGTCCGGATCGAAAGCCGGTCCTCGGGGGGGGTCGCGATTACGCTGATGTCGCGGATGCCGGACATCGCCATGTGGAGAGTCCGGGGTATGGGGGTCGCTGTGAGGGTCAGAACGTCCACCGAGGCGCGCATGCTTTTCAGCTTCTCCTTGTGGGAAACGCCGAACCGCTGCTCCTCGTCGATGACAACTAGGCCCAGGTCCCGGAAGGAGATGTCCTTCTGCAGCAGCCGGTGGGTGCCGATCACGATGTCCACTTTTCCCGCGGCCAGGTCTTGCGCCACGTCGGCCTGTTCCTTCCGGGACCGGAACCGCGAAATGCTCTCTATCCGAACCGGATACCCGGAGAGCCGCTCCCGGAAGGTACGGTAATGCTGCTCCGCGAGCACGGTCGTGGGGACGAGGACCACCGCCTGCTGCCCGTCGAGAACCACCTTGAACGCCGCCCGGACCGCCACCTCCGTCTTTCCGTACCCCACGTCACCGCAAACGAGGCGGTCCATCGGTTTCTCCGCCGTCAGGTCCGCAAGGACTTCCGCAATTACTCTCTGCTGGTCCGGAGTCTCTTCGTGGGTGAAGCCCGCCTCGAACTCCCGGTAGACCGCATCCGGCAGCGAGTTCGGAGGCCGGGTGGCGACCTGCCTCCTCGCGTACAGTTCCACCAGTTCCTGCGCCATCGACAGGAGGGAATCCCGGACTTTCCTTTTGGCCCGCTGCCACGCGGTGCCGCCGAGGCGGGCGAGACGCGGATGGGCCTCCTCGGAGGCGATATACCGCTGCACCCGGGACATCTTCTCGACCGGAACAAAGAGCCGGTCCCCCCCGGCATACTCGAGCACGAGGAAGTCTCCTTCCACGCCCGCGGCGACGCGGCGGAGCAGTCCGCGGTATACTCCGATGCCGTGGTCGACGTGGACCGCGAGGTCATTCACCCGCAGCTCCCGCAACGAGAACTCCTCGAGCGGCGCAACGGTTTCCTTCCGGCGTTTCCGGGCACGCGTCTTTTCCCCGAAAACTTCCGCCTCGGTGACCACCGCCACGCCCAGCTCCGGCAGCCGAAATCCCCTCGTCACGTCGGCGCGGCAGAGTGCTACTCCCACGCCTCCCGTCACGAATTCCCTGAACGAATCGGCCCGGGCGAACGGAAGGGGGTACCGAGACAGAAGCTCCTCCATCCGGTCGACCTGCGAGAGGGAGAGCGACGTGATCGCGAACCGGGCTCCCCTTTTCCACCACTCCTTCGCCTCGGTCACCAGCGGGAGGAGAAGCCCCTCGGAGGGGGAGGACGCGGTGTGTCGGCGGATGTCCTCGTTCCCCTCTGCGTCCATTTCTCCCCGGAGAGGAACCTCCCGCCCGAAGGGTGCAATCTCGAGAGAGTCGAACGATAG
>DATHRT010000212.1:0-2440 GCA_035464915.1 Candidatus Limnocylindria bacterium | reverse complement strand
GTGCCATACCCTCACCATCGATGAGGCGCAAAAGATCTTCGGGGAGGGCGTGGACAACGTTGTCGCCGTCCTTCCGGGTCCGTTCCTTGGGACCTGGGAGATCGACGTTCGGAAGGGCGGGAAGACATACCCCGTCTACCTCGACTACTCCGGCAGCTACCTCGTCAACGGGCAGATCATCCGGATGAGCGACAAGCAGAACCTCACCGCTCTGCGGTACACCGACCTGAACCGAATCGACGTCTCGGCGATTCCCCTTGCCGACGCGATCGTCATCGGGAGCTCCGATGCAAAGAAAAAGGTCGTCGTCTTCGACGACCCGGACTGCCCCTGGTGCAAGAGACTCCACGGGGAGATCAAGCAGGTCGTGGCGAAAGACCCGCAGGTGGCCTTCTTCGTCCTGGTGTACTCCCGCACCAACAATCCCGCCACCGTCGGGAAAACCCGCTCCATCCTTTGCGGGAAGAAAGATGCCGCGAAGCTACTCGACGACGCCTTCGCCGGGAAGAAGCTTCCTCCGGCAACGTGCAAGACGAACGCGGTGGAGGAAACCGCGAGTTTGGCCCGGAAGCTGGGGATCCAGGGGACGCCCGCGATGGTGCTGCCCGACGGACGGCTGATCAGCGGCTACATGCCGGCCGACAAGCTGCTCGGGCTGATCCGCGGGGAGAAATAGGCCGCAGAGGATCCATGCAGAGCCTGCTGCATTCCTTCGATGCGTACCTGCAGGCGGGATCCATCCTGGCCTACGCCGTCGTGTTCGCCGGGGGCGTGCTGATCAGCTTCACCCCGTGTGTCTATCCCGTCCTCCCGATCACCGTGGGGTATATCGGGGGAAGGAGCCAGGGGTCGAAGGCGATGGGCTTTTTCCTTAGCCTGTCCTACATCTTGGGGATGGCGGTCACGTACGCTGCCCTCGGAACCATCGCGGCGCTCTCGGGCCGGGTCTTCGGCCAGACGGCGGCAAGCCCCGTGCCATCCATCGTGGTTGGGAACGTCTGCATCCTGATGGCGCTCTCCCTGTTCGACGTTTTTCACCTGCCGGTCTTTTCTTCCTATCCGGCGGCCCCCGCCGGGAAAAAGCGAAGCGGTGTGCTCGGCGCATTCGGGATCGGACTTGTGTCCGGGCTCGTCGTAGGTCCGTGCACGGCGCCTGTTCTGGGGTCCCTTCTCGTCTATGTGGGGGCGAGGCAGAACGTCCTGTTCGGGACGTCCCTCCTGTTCGTCTTCGCCCTCGGAATGGGTTTTCTTCTGCTTGTGGCGGGGACGTTCACGGGCCTGCTGGCAAACCTGCCGAAATCGGGAAAATGGATGGATACCGTCCGTAAGGGATTCGGAGTCCTGCTGATCCTCGTGGGGGAATATTTCCTCCTCGAGGCGGGGAAACTGCTCATATGAGGAAACGGGATACCCGGAAATGAGAGCGGCCGGAAGCATATTGGCGGCCCTGGCACTGGTCATGCTGGCCACGGCGCCGCCTTGGGCAGAACGGACGGCCTACGGCGGTGCCGCAGCAGCTTCCGCACCCGTCACCGGTCCCAGCGAATGGGTGGACTTCACCCTTCCGGACGCAGGAGGCAAAACGGTTTCGTTTCGCCAATTCATCGGCCGGCAGCCGGTGCTCCTGATCTTCTGGGCCACCTGGTGCCCCCACTGCAACGAGTCGGTCCCCGTCATCAACAGAATGCACAAGGAGCCTGCCCGCAACGGGAACGTGCAGATCCTTGCCCTGGACTACATGGAGAGCCCGAAAAAGGTGAAGGCCTTCATCGAGGCGAAGATGGTGGCGTTTCCTGTCCTTCTCGACAGGAAAGGAAGCGTCGCGAAGGCGTACAAGGTCGTCGGTGTCCCCACCTACATTCTCATCGACCGGAACGGCAAGGTGGTGTTCCGGGGCCACGACACCCCCGACGTCCTGAAACATCTCGAGTAGGCGGGAAGGCAAACGCGTCCGCCGCCCCTCCGGTCGCGGATCCTCTCTACTGACTACGGATCAGAAGGAACCCTTTGCGACACCTTCGACAGGATCTCCCCCGCCTGCGCACGCGTAATCTTTCCCGCCACCCCGAAGTGGAACCCGTTCCTCGACATAAGCCAGAGCGTGCCGGAGGGGGGATCGGCCCGGGCCAGATCCTTTTCGATCTGGGCAAACCCGGGAAGGAATCGGGCGAGTTTCTCCCGGAACTGCGAGGGAGGGCCGGAGTCCTCCGGCGTGATCAGCATCAGGGTGACGGTTATTCCACCCTCCTCGTACTTCGCCTCGTACCCCGGCGCGAGGACCTCGTACCCCAATAACGCGCGCTTGTGGTAAACGATGCTCCCCTCGACCAGGCCCGGGATCCGGAGCGCCCGCGTCTCGCGGGGCGGGTCCCCCGTCCCCGGCAGGAGGTCCGACAGGTCCCTTCCCAGTTTTTCCATGTCGGTACGCGTGGTCTTTCTC
>DATHRT010000211.1:0-6158 GCA_035464915.1 Candidatus Limnocylindria bacterium | reverse complement strand
GAAAACGTCGCTTCCCGCCTCCTGCCGGACAGAAGGGCAAGGGTTCCTTCCAGATAGTCGGCCGGGGTGCCGAATTCCTGGAAACTCCCCGAGGAAAAGAAGCCGTAGACAGGCGCTCCGTCGGCTATGAGGGGGGTGTAGGTCTCCCGGATGATGCAGGACGCCCGCGAAGGGGGTATCTGCGAGAGGAGTTCCGGTTCCACGATCTGGCACCCCGTAAAAAACCCGGACCGCGCGCCCCCGTCCGCTCCGCTCCCGAATCCTTTGATCCGCCCCTCTTCCCCCACCCATACGGGCGTGTACCGTCTCGCGGAGTCCGGGAAGAGGACCAGGGTGGCCAGCGCTTTCTTCTCCCGGTGATAGGCGAGGGCGGCAGCAAAAGGGAAGGACAGGATCATGTCCCCGTTCATGGTGACGAACGTGCTTCCCTTCAGAAACTCCCGGGCGTTCCAGATACCTCCCCCCGTGCCGAGAATGACCGGCTCAATCGTGAAATCGATGCGGACGGTCCTTCCCCCCCAACCCGTCACGGATTGCCGGATGAGTTTCGGTTGCGTGTGGAGGTTCATGACGAACGATTTGATCCCCGATCGGCGCAGGAATTCCATGTTGTAGGTGCACAGGGGTCGGCTCAGGACAGGGACGACGGGCTTGGGCAGCTCGTAGGAAAGCGGGCGAAGGCGGGTCCCCAGCCCGGCGGCGAGAATCATCCCCTTCAAGGCGGCGCCTCGGAAGCCGCCTTGCCCGCGAGCTCGGAAAGGACCGGAAGGAGTCTTCGGGCCAGCGGCTTCATCCGGGGGTTCCGGTCGAAGTTCGCGGAGAGATGAGCCACGGTCGGGGGGATGAACCGGAGGTAGAATCTCTTCCCGAGGTTGTGGGCCTGGTTCCCGAACGTGCCGATCGCCTTGATGTTCCTCTGCAGCGCGGAGACGTCGAGATGGTACGGGAAGGACGCCGGGTCACCCCCCATTTGCCTGAGCTTGGCGGGAGCTGCGTTCCGGTAAGCGTAGACAAGTTCGTCGACCGACTTCTCGGGCAGCGTCACGTAGGAGTCCCGCAGGAGGGAGCAGAGGTCGTAAAAGACGTTTCCCATCCTGGCATCCTGGAAATCGAGGATCCGCAAACCCGGGGCCGCACCTCCCTCCCCGCCGGGGATCACCATGATGTTCCGGCTGTGGTAATCGCGGTGGGCGAGAACCCGGGGGAGCGCGGCCAGTTCATTGAGAAACGGCAGGATCAGGTCCTCGAGGGTCCGCCCATCCGTTTCCGACAGGGCGATACCCCCGTATCCCCGGACCGCGTTCTCGAAAAAGAACCGGATTTCCTCAGCGAACTTTTTCACGTCGAACGCAAGTCGGGAAGGGATTGCTTCCCCGTCGAGCGCCCTTGTTCCGTCCCACTGGATTCGAACCAGGATCTCCAGGCATTGCACGTAGAGCGGGAGGAAGTCGTCCCCGGAGCGCGCGGAGCGAACGGTGTCTTCCAGCATCGTATCGCCCGCGTCCTCCAGGAACAGGAGTTTGGCGTCCGGCACGGCAAGGTAGATCCTAGGCACGGGGATCCCCGCCTTGGCCAGGTACCGGTGCACGTTCACGAAGGGGAGTTCCCTTCCCGGGGCGACCTCGTCCGGGTATTGCATCATGATGAGGGAGGAAAGGGGAGAAGATGGGGCCATCCGAACGCGGTAGTACCGGCGGGTGGAGGCGTCCCCCGCGAGCTCGCTCACCCCGACAACCGGTGCCGGGGCGCGAAAGTGCGCGGAAAGGATCGTCGCGATGGCCCGTTCGTCCACGTGCGGAGTCAACCTCCTTCGCCGGCGAATCGCTCGAGCGCGCTTCGGCACTCGGAAAGAATCTCCTCGAAACTCCGATAGGGCGGGTCGTCGCCCCGGGTGTAGTCGCGAAGCTCCACGGTGAACGGCCCCGGGAAGCCGATTTCGCGAAGCCCGGCGAATACCTCCCCCCAGGCGATCGTGCCGCGCCCCGGGACGAGATGATCGTCCCGGGCGCCGTGGTTGTCCGAAGCGTGAACGTGGATGAGCCGGGGCGCCGAGTCCCGGATGGCGTCCCGGACATTGCCTTCGATGTTGGCATGGCCCAGGTCGAGGCACACCCCGACCCGGTCCTCCGGGTACCGGTCGGCGATATCCATGACGATCTCCACACTTCCTGAAGGAAGGTGCGTGTTTTCCACGGCGATCCGGACATTTTCCGGAATCTCCGCAAGGAGATCGTTCATCGATCCCAGAAACGTTCCCCACCTCTTCGGATACCAGTTCTCCGCGGGGAAGCTGGTGTGAAGAACAAGGGTTCCCCCGCCGTTCCGTGACAGCCAGGTCCCCGCCGCGATCGTGGCGCCAACCGATACCCGCCGGTGCGCTTCGTCCTCCGACGAAAGCGAATACCAGCGGTCCTTCTTGTACGTCCGGACGTCCGGATAGAGCGGGGCGTGGAGGCTTACCACGCGGACTTCATGGCGGGACAGGAGGGAGATGACCTCTCCCGACGCAACCGGGTCGCCATAAGGGAAGTGGGGCGGCATGGCCCACAATTCGGCCGAGAAAAACCCGAACCTCGGGAAAAGCGATACGATGGGTTCCTCCAGTTCCCGGAAGACGAAAAGGTGGGTCGAGAGAGAGAAATTCATGGTTTCGGCCGTTTCCTTGAGTTCTCGGCGAGACTTCGGCGATAATACCACGGAGGGGGAAACCCTACTACTTTTAGGTCCCTACGATGGCTTATTTTTCTCCGGGGACAGATTGGGGACAGTTCGGATGTCATTGGTGCGTGGCGAAGGAATGGCGTGTCCCGACGTACCACGAGATCCCGTTTCTTGAGGGCGCATATCTCGCCCGGGCAACATCCCATCACCGCCAGCGTTTCAAATGCTTGAATCGTATAGTGGAAAGTCGGGCCTCACAGCGAGGTTATCCTTCGGGGTTGTCGTCCTCGACTAATATCGTTACAACGTTCTTTTTTTCTACGGCCTCATCGGTGCGGGGGCGATATATCTTATCAAGCGCGTCCTGATCGTGGGATTCCCCGACCACCTTTAACAGATTCTCCCCGGTTCCCTTGGTCACGGAGGATGATTTCCAAGGAGAACCTTTCGAGATCGAGTCGTATCCGAGAAGAAGGTCTTTCCGGGGAACGTTCGTTGGCTGGTTCTTTCTACCGTACCTGTAAAGAATATACATCAAAGCGGCAAACAGAAAGAGGAAAAGGAGCGCATACATGGTTCTCCTCCGTAAAGGAGGTTAGCTTCACCATACACTATATCAGACGATAGAGGGCGGCTAGAGCAGAAAATAATCCGGAGGAAGCGGGAGTCCCCCGCCTTGTCGGGAGCGACCCTATCCCCCTGTGTCCTGATAATCTTCGTTTGTGGCTAATTCCGAATTTGTGCAACCGAACGGACATTGAAACGCGCCCTTGTTGAACCACCCATCCGGTCGTGTAGGGGGATACCAAACTTCCTTGCACATCTGGCACTCCACCTTGCCGCTGTCGATATCAAGTAGTTTTCCTGTCCCTTTCGATTCCGTCATTTATCTTTCTCCATTGGTTTGAGGGCTCCGCGTTGCCACACGCTTTTCATTAGAGGTATCGGCATGAAATTGGTTTCTCTTTCATTCGGTAGCGCACGTTTGCATCCGAGATGCTGGACGGGGGAGCCGATATAGCAACGGTGTAGAAGATGAATGCCAGCCTCGCTACTACCACGCCACTTCCACGGATTTTTAGCCTAAGTATCTGAAAAATAGGTAATGGGAAGTGGACGAATACCACAACCCACCCCCCGCCGCCAGATAAAGATTCCATCAGGTTTTTCCGAAAGAATTAGGAGAAGTCAAATAATTGACGGGGCGTGGGAGGAAAAATGACTTACGCGGAATTTCGGAAACTTCTCCTTCTGGCAGATAGTATGCTTGTGAGTTGCGCACCGAGGAAAGCCGATTACGGGAGAGGATACCATATGGGGATCCAGATTCATTTCAACAACGATCAACCGGGATCACTCCCCGATCACTATTCCATCGCAGAAATCGCTCGTAGAAACGGCTGCCGCAATGTTCATGCTTTCGCTCGTGGGTATCGTGACGGTTGCATGGGGTTGAAACCGGAATATACTGGCTGACCTCCTCGCCGGGAGGACAAGAATCCTCTCCCTCGGGTGGTTCCCCTCCCTCCCCCCCCCCCACGGCCATTCCACGGACACGTCATGGGGAACTCGTAGAATAGAAAACCATCATATAGCCAAAAGGGAGTGTTCTGGGGCCAGTTTGAGGACAGTTTTTTGGGGTATTTCCCTTTTAGATTCAAGTAAAGAATTTTATCCGCGATAATACCATACCGGGATTCATTTCCGGATTCTCCGCGGGGGATGACCTGTTGAGGCAATTGAAACGACTCGCAACGCTTCTTCTCGTGCTTTCCCTTGCGCCTTTCTCCCATGCCGCATCCGCCTCTTCCCAGGACAACACGTTCCGTGAAGGGTGGTCTCTTCTCTCCGAGGAGAAGTTTGCCGAGGCGAGGGAGGCGTTCGGCGAAATTTCTCCCGGCGAATACGACCTCGGGGATTACGTTCTCTATTTCACGGGGCTGGCCCTGGCCAGGGAGGGGGAGCCGGCCGAGGCAGCGTCGACCCTCGAACGGCTTACCTCCGACTTCCCGCAATCCCCCCTGATTCCGTACCTCGCGCACGAACTGGCATTTGCCGCAGCGAAGGCGGGGGACATCCCGTCCGCGAGGAAGTATTTCCGCTCTTCCCGGGGCAAGGTCACGGGGTACAGGCGGACGGCGGCCGAGGGGTATCTCGCCGCACGCCTCTTGGAGGAACCGGAGAGGGAACCGGAGGGGGAGCAGGGGTGGAACACGGTGCGCAAGAAGGCCGCGGAGGCGTACCTGGAGAACTTCTTTTCCTCCACGGTCCAGGAAAGCGGGCTCCTGTCGATGGAACGCCTGTGGGAATGGTATCGGGAGGGGAAGCTGTCGGAGTGGGAGCTTCCCGTGTCCTTCTACGGAAAGTACGCAAAGGCCCTGTTTCGCGCCGGGGAAGACGGGCGCGCCCGCACCGTTTACCAGGAGGCTGCGGAGAAGTTCTCCCCTTCGGATGATTACTACAACCTCCTTCTCGATTATGCGGAGTTCCTCCGGAAGAAGGGAGAAGCTTCCGGGGCGCGGTCTCTGCTGACCGGAGCGGTGAAGGACGCTCCCGCTCCGTTCCGGTCGGCAGTTGACTTTCTCTTCGCGAGGGTGGAGTGGATGGCGGGGCGGACGGCGGAAGCCCGCCGGAGATTCCTCGCGATCGCGGAAAGCGATGCACCTTCGGATACCGCGGAGCGAGCCCGATACCAGGCGGCATGGATCTTGGAGGAGGAAGAGGACTGGGAAGGGGCCGCGGAGCAGTTTCGAAAGCTGTTCGAGGCCCGGGACAAGCAGATCCGCCGCGAGTCGGTATTTCGCCACGCTTTCGGGATTTACCGGCAGCAACGGTACGCCGATGCGATCGCGGCGTTCGAATCGGGGGAGAAATCGGCGGTGGCTCCGGTGGAGCGGGGGAGGCACGCGTACTGGAGGGCGCGGGCTCTTTCCGAATCCGGGGAGAAACAGAAGGGGGATGCACTGCTTCGGATCCTCGCGGCGGATCACGACGCAGGGCCGTATGCGATATTTTCGAGCATGCGTCTCGGCAGGGATCCCTTCGGAATGCTGAATGCTACCTCCTGCGGCGAGACCGCCCATTGTGCGGGGGAGAAAGAGAGGCTTTGGGAAACGATACGGGCCGCCGACTGGTCGAAGGAGGATGCGGAGGAAGTAAGGCGTGCGGAGCGCCTCGCCCGGCTTGGGCTAGTCGAGTACGCCATCCTGGAGGCCGAACGGGTGGACCGGGCCGCCGTCCGGAGAGCGACGGGACTGGCCGACGGGGGGACGCCCGGGCTGTTCCGGTATCTGGCGGGCGACCTGCGGGGAGCGATCCGCGAGACCGTCGGCGTTTCCTCCGACCGGGCGGCAGGTGGGCTGATCGAACGGCTGCAGTATCCGCTGGCGCCGCAATACCTGGGCGATTGCGACGGGAAGAAGTCCGGCGTGGACTCCCTCGTGCTCCACGCCATCATACGGCAGGAATCCCTGTTTCAATACGATGCCCTGTCCTCG
>DATHRT010000210.1:0-8856 GCA_035464915.1 Candidatus Limnocylindria bacterium | reverse complement strand
GGGGCTCCAGTCCTTCCACGCACGGGTGCGGACCAGCCGCTCCCCCTCGCTTGCTCGCCTCGCCGCACCCAGCATGAGCATCATGGTCAGCTCCGCCGTGGCGTCGGACAAAACCTCGGGCGTGTTCGTGACGATGATCCCCCTGGCCTTGGCGGCCTTTATGTCCACGTGGTCGTAGCCGACGGAAAAATTCGCAATGGCGCGCACGCGGTCCGGCAATCGGGCGATCACTTCCGCTGTGAACTTTTCCGTGTGGCAGGGAAGAATGGCATCGACGTCCTTCGACCGTTCGATCAGCTCGTCACGGGAATAGAGGACGTCCTGGGGATTCAGGCGGGCATTGTAGTCCCGTCGAAGGCGTGCTTCGACGGCATCCGGCAGCTTGCGGGTAACCAGGATAACGGGCTTCATTTTCCCCTCCTCCGTACCTTTTATAATCCTCCCGGATATAATGATTTTTCTCTTCGATCCAGGAAGAAGCATATCGGATTCGATCCCCCGGAAGGAAATTTCTTTTTCGCAAGGGGGAATCCGCTGCCGTGCAAATCAAAACGAGTGCCTTGGCGACAATGATATTGTGAAATCAAAAGGATCGTGTTACATGATCGGGAAATTCCGGGATCCATACAACACAACATCCGACACACATCGGTCTTTCGAGGAGAGGGGGGAACATGGCTTTTTCCAGCGGACGTCATTTTCTTCAAATTCCCGGGCCCACAAACGCTCCGGACCGGGTCCTGCGTGCCTTGAGCCGGCCGACAATCGACCATCGCAGTCCTGAATTCGCCCGACTCTCTCTGGAAGTGCTCGAAGGTCTCAAGCGGATTTTCCAGACCTCCGCACCGGTCATCGTCTACCCATCGTCCGGCACCGGCGCCTGGGAGGCCGCACTCGTCAATACGCTTTCCCCGGGGGACAGGATCCTGATGGTGGAGACGGGGCATTTCGCGACATTGTGGCGAAACCTTGCGGTCGAACTCGGCCTGAAGGTCGATTTCCTTCCCGGGGACTGGCGGCATGGCGTCGATGCAAAGACCGTCGAGAAAACGCTCGCGGAGGACGAAAAGCACGCGATCCGGGCCGTTGCGGTCGTCCACAACGAAACCTCTACCGGTGCGGCCAGCCGGGTACACGAGATTCGGAAAGCCATCGATCGTGCCGGGCATCCCGCTCTGTTGATGGTCGATACGATTTCCTCCCTTGCCTCCATCGATTATCGCCATGACGAGTGGGGAGTCGACGTGGCCGTTGGATGCTCCCAAAAGGGGCTGATGCTGCCGCCTGGTCTCGGCCTGAACGCCGTCAGCGAAAAGGCCCGACAGGCATCGAAATCGGCAAAGCTTACGAAATCCTACTGGGCATGGGAGCCGATCCTTGCCGCCAACAAGTCGGGCTTTTTCCCTTACACCCCTCCGACGAATCTGCTGTACGGTTTACGGGAAGCCATCCGGATGCTGGAAGAGGAGGAGCTGCAGAACGTCTTTGCCCGCCATGACCGCCACGCCGAGGCGACGCGACGGGCCGTGCGGGCATGGGGGCTCGAAATCCTTTGTGCGGACCCCGAAGAATACAGCAGCTCCCTCACTGCGGTCCTGATGCCGGAAGGGTACGATGCAGACGATCTCCGTGGTGTGATCCGGGAGAACTTCAACATGTCCCTGGGCACCGGTTTGGGAAAGGTCAAGGGGAAGGTGTTCCGCATCGGCCACCTTGGCGATTTCAATGATCTCATGCTCGCCGGAACCCTTTCCGGCGTGGAAATGGGCCTCGCCCTCGCCGGCATCCCCTATTCGAAAGGAGGCGTGGCGGAAGCCCTCGATTATCTGCAATTCACCCGGAAAGGGAAAGTCAGCCGCTAGGCCCCAACTTGTCGGAAGGGAGTGCGGCATGATGGTTCCGCCCAGATCGCTCCTCACGAACCTCTTTCTTGCGGCGGTCGCCTCCGTGGACCCCGCGCGCCTGGTCCGGGTGGCCCTCCGGCGGGACTCGGAAGGGATCGCCTTATCCGGTGGCGGCGCAAGCTCAATCCTCCCGTGGTCCTCCGTCGAGCGGGTTTTTCTCGTGGGCGGCGGGAAAGCCGGCCGCCCCATGGCACAAGCCGCGGCCTCGGTGCTCGAGGGGAAGGTCGCCGCGGGGGCGATCGCGGTCCCGAAGGGGGAGGGAGGGTCCCTGGACGCCGTGCGGCTCATCGAGACGGGGCACCCTCTCCCCGACGAGGGAAGCCGGGAGGCCGCGCAGGCGATGCTGGACGTGGTTTCCCGGGCGGGAGAGAACGACCTGGTGATCGCCCTGATCTCCGGCGGCGGCTCCGCGATGATTTCCGCTCCTCCCGAGGGAGTCTCTTCCCCGGACAAGGAGGCGGTGTTCCGGCTGTTGCTGCGATCGGGAGCGGACATCACCGAGTTCAACACGGTCCGAAAACACCTCTCCCGGGTCAAGGGAGGCCGGATGGCGCGGGCCGCGTATCCCGCCAGGGTGTGGGCGCTCATGTTGTCCGACGTTCCCGGCGACGACCCTTCCGTCATCGCCTCCGGCCCGTTCTCCCCCGATCCGGCGACCTACGGCGACGCGCGGAAGGTCCTCGTCGAACGAAAGCTGTACGATGCGATCCCGGATGCCGTAAGGGCGCACATCGAGTCGGGGGTTTCGGGGAGGATCCCGGAAACCCCGAAGCCGGGGGACCCCGCCCTTAAGCGTGTTACCCTCGCCGTCATCGGCTCGAACCGGGTCGCGATCGATGCGGCGGCCGACGCCGCGAGGAACGAGGGATTGGACACCGTTCGCATCCTTCCGGGATTTCTTCGGGGGGAGGCCCGCGAATGCGCACGAGCCTTCGTAGAGGAATTGCGAAAGACGAGAGAGTCGGCTCCGCCTACCCGGGCCGTCGTCCTTATCGCCGGAGGGGAGACGACGGTCACGGTGCGCGGAAAGGGGAAAGGAGGCAGAAACCAGGAGTTCGTCCTCTCCGCGGCCGTCGAGATGGACGGGATGCCGGGGATGGCGGTCCTTTCGTGCGGGACGGACGGCGTCGACGGACCCACGGATGCCGCGGGCGGGTTCGCCGACGGGACGACAGTCTCACGCGCCGCTGCTTCCGGTCTCTCTCTCAAGGCGCACCTGGACCGAAACGACGCCTACCCCTTCCTGCAGGCGCTGTCGGATCTCGTCGTCACCGGTCCGACCGGCACCAACGTCACAGATATCGCGATCGGGATCGCCGTCCGCACTTAGGATCGTGGCGTCCCGCTCGAAACGGGACGGGCCGAAATATTGCAATGGGTCAAAGAATATCGCGCAGAAGAGAACGGGCCTCGTCGGATAGATCCGGCGGAAGTTTTTTCACGGTGATCGCTTCTTCCTCGCACACTTCGATGCAACTTTCACAACCGGAGCAATCTTTCTCGTTAACGGGAACCGATTTGCCTCCCTTCATCTCGAACACCTGAACGGTGCAGACCTCCACACATTTTTCGCACCCGGTGCATTTTTCCTTGTCGACGGTAACCGCAAAAGGCATAAGGAGAAAACCCCCTTCCCACATGCATGGAGATGTCGCAAAACGGTCAAGAGCAGGATATTTTGTATACAATAACGCCTCGATTGTCAATAGCATAATAATGCAACATATCCCAATTTATCACATATTCCAGTTTGGATTTTCCATAACATACTGTAAAACATATAGAATTGTTTTCCGAATTTCTTCTTGACATCAAATAAAAAATGATAGTACATGGTTTGCATAGCAACGAACGATCCGGCATTTGTATACATTGTGCGGGGAACCATGCAGTCCCTCATAATCCCGAAAAACACCTATGAACAGCTAAAATCGAAGATTATCG
The DNA here is from genome assembly GCA_035464915.1 of Candidatus Limnocylindria bacterium. Lineage (GTDB taxonomy): Bacteria > Desulfobacterota > Deferrimicrobia > Deferrimicrobiales > Deferrimicrobiaceae > CSP1-8. The sequence continues at coordinate 5,008 of DATHRT010000210.1, read as the reverse complement.
ACGGTCATCTGGACCCCGGGAAACGGTTGACCGAGGAACATCTGGCAAAGGAACTGGGAGTCAGCCGGACACCGATCCGGGAAGCGTTGCGCAAGCTCGAGTCGGAAGGGTTGATCAAGCCTCTTGCGAGGAGGGGGTTCGTCGTTGCCGGGGACTCGAAGGAGGAAGTGGAAGAGCTCTTCGAGATCCGGGCCGTTCTGGAAGGGTATTCCCTGCGAGTCATCTGCGGAATCGTTTCCGAGGAGATTTTCAAGGAACTCAACCGATGCATCAACAAAGCGGAAGAAGCACTACGAAAAGACCAGATGGAGAAGGTATTCATCTGCAATACGCGCTTTCATGACACCCTTCACGACCTGGTCTCCTATAAAGGCAGACTGCACCGCCTCATGGTGGATATGAGGAAAAACGTGCTGCGCTATCGGATCAATACTCTCCACTATCCCCATGGCGGAAGGAAAGCGATCGACGGACATCGAAAGATCGTGCTGTCCTTGCGATTGGGCGACCCGGATCTTTGCGAACGGGTCATGCGGGAACATATCCAGGAGGCAAAAGCGGATGCGCTGCGATTCCTCTTCCAGGAGGAGGTGACATGAAAGTAGACCCGGAAAAATGCATCGCCTGCAAGAGATGTTATCCCTATTGCCCGATGGGGACGATTCAGACATGCAAACGGGACGAACGGATACCGGGAAGGGTGTATATCGAGATCGACCAGGAAGCCTGCACCGATTGCGCGGTTTGTCTGCGGGCTGCCATCTGTCCCGTCACTGCCCTCTACCAACCGGAGGAAGTCTGGCCCCGGGAGGTTCGCGGGATCATGAGCAACCCCTTGATCGAGTTCCTGGGGTCCCAGGTCCCGGGTCGCGGAACCGAGGAGATGAAAACGAATGACGTGAAGGGCGCGTTTCTCCCCGGAGAGGTAGGGGTCGGGATCGAGCTGGGAAGGCCGGGCGTGGGGGCCTACTTCCGGGACGTCGAGATCGTGGGGATGGCCTTGATGAAAGCCGGCATCGGGTACGAGCTGGCCGCGGAAAATCCCGTCACCCATTTCATGACGGACAAGACCACGGGGAAGCTCCGGGACGATCTTCTGGGCGAGAAGGCGACCTCCGCCATCATCGAGGGGAAGTGCAAGCTCGAGAAACTCCCCGAGGTGTTGAAGGTCCTTCAGGAAGCCGCCCGGAAAGTCGATACGGTCTTTTCGGTGGAGGTGATCACCAAGGTCCCGCCGGAGGGGGAGATCCCCATCGTCCCCGTTCTCGAGAAATTGGGATTCTGGTACTCCGTGAACAGCAAGAACAACATGGGACTGGGAGATCCGGCATTCAAGTTCTACCCCGAGGAGAAAGAGGAAGGAGGCGCATCACGTCATGACCCATAGTCTGCACAGAAGGGGCGATCGGGAGGACCTGAAGGAGGATTTCGTCGTGCTGGGTTGCCCGGCGACGGGCGTCAACAAGAAAGGGTCGTCCCCCAAGACCAAGCAGTTCCTGAGCATCTGCTACCGGCACGGTCCGATCAATCTGGGCGACATGAAGACGGGGAACATCTACAACACGACGATGGACGACGTGTTAAGCCGGGTTACGGACGGCACGATCGTCCAGTGCACCTTCGATAACCGGGAAAAGGTCGTCTCCCTCCTGAAAGAGCTGAAGGAGAAGAGGCCCGGGATTTCGGTCATCATTTCGGGGGTCACCGACGTCGTTCAGCAGTGCATGGACGAAGCCGGACTCGGCCGCATCCACTCCCTGGAATATTCCCTCGGGACATGGGGGCGAACCGAGAGGCTGCCCGATTTCGAGATCCTGAAAACGACGACCATGTGCGGCCATGCCATGATCGGCGACAATCTCGTGCGCAAAATGGTCCGGGACGTGAAGCGGGGACGAAGGACCATCGAGGAGTGCTGTATCGATTTGGCGAAGTTATGCACATGCGGCAACTATAACGTGACCCGCGGGATTACGATCATCAAGGAGATGCTCCCGCTCTATATGGTCCACAGTCTGTATTAGTCGATGAGGGAAGGAGAGAACGATGCGTTACATAATCGTGGGAGGGAGTGCTGCAGCGATTAGCGCGATCGAGGGAATCCGATCGATGGATCCTGCCTCTTCGATCGACGTGTTCAGCGACGAAAAGACCCCTCTCTTTTCGAGAGTGCTTCTCCCCTACTATATTGCCGAGCAGCTGACCAAACCCCTTCTGAATTTCCGCTCCGCCGATTTCTTCGAGAAACACGGCGTGACACCCCACATGGGAGTAAGGGTCCGGGAGGTATCGGCCGGCTCCAAAACCATTGAGACGGACGATGGAGCCCGCCACCCCTTCGACCGCTTGCTCCTCGCTACCGGCGGGAAACCTCTTATCCCACCCATTCCCGGGATCGAAAAAAAAGGCGTCTCGACGTTGAAAACCATGGAGGACGCGGAGCGGATCTATGGCCTCCAGGGCAAACGAGCGCTCGTGATCGGGGGCGGAACGGTCGGCGTCGAAGCCGCGATCAGCCTCAGGAGAAGGGGATTGAGCGTTTCCCTGCTGGAAAAACTGGGGCATATCCTGCCGACTCTCTTCGATGAAGAGGCCGCATCCCTCGTCCAGAGAAGGATCGAAGATCTCGGGATCGAGGTGTTCACCGGAGAGCGGGCCGTTCACTTGCGGGGAAACGGCCAGGTAAAGGGCGTGGTGACGGATCGGAGGGATATCGATTGTGACATGGTCGTGTTCGCGGTGGGGATCCAGCCCGCGGTGGAACTTGCAGAGAAGGCCGGGATCGAAATCGGCTCGAAGGGCGGCATCAAGGTGGACCCCCGGATGAAGACGAGCGTGGCCGATATCTACGCTGCCGGGGATGTCGTGGAAACCTTTGATATCGCACGGAATGCCAATTCCATGAACGCCATCTGGCCCTGTGCCTGTGAACAGGGCCGTATTGCCGGTTTGAACATGGCGGGAAAGAAGACGCTCTACGGGGGATCCTTCCGGATGAACTCGATCGGAAATTTCATCGGCATTCCCGCGATCTCCATGGGCGTAACCCATGCGGAGGCCTGCGAGGAGTACGCGTGGGGATACAATTTCCAGGAGATCAAGAAAAGGACGAAGGATTCCTATTGGAAACTGGTCTTGCGGGAGGGGTGCGTCATCGGCGCCATCCTGGTGGGCCAGACCCAGAAGGCCGGCCTCTTGACCATGCTCCTGAAGAAGAAGATCGACGTGTCCGATTCCATCCCCCTGTTGTTGAGCGACAATCTCAATTTCATCGATCTGCTTCCCCTGTTGAGGATGAACGCGGATAAATTTCCGGAACCGGAATACAAGGAACTGATGGATACCGGGCTTTGATCCGCTTCGTCGAAAAGGAGCGCCGGCATCCAGCCTGACATCCGACGCGCGCGGCCGTATTGCTCGCACGGAAAAGAGAACAGCCGTTGGAGGAGGAAAAGGTGAAAGTCCTGATGGTAGACAAGAGCAAATGTACCGGGTGCCACCAGTGCGAGCTCTGGTGCGGGACGGAAATCGGATCCGTTTCCAAGGAGCTCCTCACGGCAGTGAATGAAAGCCCCCAACCGGTGCCCAGGGTCTTTCTCGAGGGGAAACCCTTCCCCCTCCAGTGCCGACATTGCGAGGATGCGCCCTGCATCGTGGCCTGTCCCAACGGGACCATGCAAAAAGACCCGGAGACGGGATTGATCTTCGTTCACGATCTCACGTGCATTGCCTGCTGGATGTGCGTGATGGTCTGTCCCTTCGGAGTGATCCATCCTTCGCCTTCCCTGAAACTGGCGATCAAGTGCGACCGTTGCCGGCACATGGGATATCCGATATGCGCGGAAGTCTGTCCCACGCAGGCGCTGACCCTGGAGGAACGGAAGGATTATCGGACAAAGGCTTTTTAGCGTTCCTCGCCGCAGAGAAAGAGTCCGGAATCATGGGGGGCCGAAACAACCTCGGAAGAATTGCATAAGGAGGAAAGGAGAAGGAGATGGAGTACATTCAGAAGAAGACCGCCGACCGTGCCGTGGAGCGCTTTTTACCGAAGGCATCCGAGAAGGGCATTTCGTTGGTCTGGGACCGCTATGAGGGGCAGATTCCCGTGTGCGGTTTCGGCGAAGCGGGGTTGTGCTGCGTGGATTGCCTCCAGGGTCCCTGCATCAGCCATCCCTTCCGTGATTCGAGCAAGATGGGCGTCTGCGGCAAGGACAAGGACGCCTTCGCAAGTCAATCCCTTCTGAGGCTGGTGCTCCACGGAACGACGACCTATCTCGATCAAGTGAGCGATTTTGCGCGGGGAGTCGAAGCCGGAGAAATCACGCCCAAGAACAAGGCAAAGACCGATCAGATCCTCAAAGAGATCCGTCTCCTCCTCATGGAGGGAGGCAAAGGGATGAAGAAGGAGTTTCCTAAGAACGTGGTTCAACGGTGGGAGGAGGCCGGTATCTTTCCGGAAGGGATCGCCAGGGATCTCTTCCAGGCATCCCGGCAGCTGAACGGAGGAGTAGGCGACGGAGAAGAGACCCTTCTTCGCGCGTTCAAGGCCTCTCTCCTCGGGTGCATGGCCCAGAGGCTCCAAGGGAGCCTCAAAAAAGCGGTCTTCGGAAACACGGTCCCGACACAGGTCGAGGTAAACCTCGGCAACCTCAACACCAAGCTTCCGACGATTCTTCTCTACGGCTACTTCTCCCCCATCCTGAAAGGGAAGATCGCGGAGGAAGTAAAAAAGAAGAACGTACGCGTGATGGGAGTATGCACCGATCCCCTCCTTCCTCCCCATCGTTTTCCTCCCGTAACCAGCTACGGTTCCCAGGAGATTCCGCTGATGACGGGGGCCGTCGACCTGATCGTGGTCGGGGATCACTGGGTGAATCCCTCGTTGCCGGCGATTGCGAAGGAATGGGATATTCCCGTGGTTCCGGCGGAAGGCCTGAAGAACGGCTCCGACAGAAACGGTTTCGCCCGGGAGATCGTGGAGAAGGCGACGAAATCCTTCGACATCCGC
>DATHRT010000209.1:0-6515 GCA_035464915.1 Candidatus Limnocylindria bacterium | reverse complement strand
GGCCTCAAGAAACAGGAACTCATTTTCGCCATCCTGCAGGCCCAGACCGACCAGGAGGTCATTGTCTCCGGAGAGGGCGTTCTCGAAGTTCTCCCCGATGGCTACGGGTTTCTGCGTTCCCCGGATTCCAACTATCTGCCGGGGCCCGACGACATCTACGTCTCTCCCTCGCAGATCCGCCGTTTCGGGCTGCGCACCGGAGACACGGTGACGGGCCAGATCCGGGCGCCCAAGGGGGACGAGCGGTATTTCGCCCTCCTCAAGGTGGAGAAGATCAACACCGAGGACCCGGAGATAGCGAAGGACAAGATCATCTTCGACAACCTGACGCCGCTCTATCCGCAGGAAAAGTTCACGATGGAGCATGTGCACGACAACTACTCGACGCGCATCATCGATCTCGTCGCCCCCATCGGAAAGGGGCAACGAGCGTTGATCACTTCCCCTCCCCGGGCCGGTAAGACCATCATCCTCCAGAACATCGCGAACGGCCTCACGAAGAACCATCCGGAAGTCGTCCTCATCGTCCTGCTCATCGACGAGCGCCCCGAAGAGGTCACCGACATGCAGCGCAGCGTGAACGGAGAGGTCATCTCCTCCACGTTCGATGAACCGGCGCAGCGGCACGTACAGGTGGCCGAGATGGTTCTGGAGAAGGCCAAGCGCCTCGTGGAACACAAGAAGGACGTGGTGATCCTCCTGGACAGTATCACCCGCCTGGCGCGGGCCTACAATGCGGTGGTGCCCCCCTCGGGGAAGGTCCTCTCCGGCGGCGTGGATGCGAATGCGCTGCAGAAACCGAAACGGTTCTTCGGCGCCGCCCGGAACATCGAGGAGGGCGGATCCCTGACGATCATCGCCACGGCACTGATCGAGACGGGCAGCCGGATGGACGAGGTCATCTTCGAGGAGTTCAAGGGGACGGGGAACATGGAACTCGTCCTCGACCGGAAGATCTCCGAAAAGCGGATCTTTCCCGCCATCGACATCAACAAGTCCGGGACGAGAAAGGAAGAGCTCCTGCTCGAGAAGGCAGTTCTCCAGCGGATCTGGGTGCTGCGGAAATTCCTCTCCCCGCTGTCTCCCGCGGAGAGCATGGAATTCCTCCTCGACAAGATTTCCAAGACGAAAACCAACCAGGAATTTCTCGACTCGATGAATACGTGATCAGGGAGGGAGCGACAACCCGATGAAGCCGGACATCCACCCGAAATACATGAAGTCGACGGTCAAATGCGCATGCGGAAACACCTTCGAAACCTTGTCCGCGATCAATGAGATCAAGGTGGCGATCTGCGCCAACTGCCACCCGTTCTATACTGGCAAGCAGAAGCTTGTCGACACCGCGGGCCGGATCGAGAAGTTCCATAAGAAGTACGACAAGACCCGATAAGGGACGCTTGGCGTCCCTCCCTCCGTGAACGTAATCCTCCTGCAGTGTACCCCGGATCCCGAAAGGCTGGTGGCGCTGGCTGCACGCCTGTGCTACTCTCCCGCTTCGATCGATGACCTGCGGGAGGACATTTCCGGAAAAGACGTGCGCAATCTCGTCCGCCGCGTTCTGTCAATGGGACATGCCTCGGTACTGGAGCATGTGACCCTCACGTACGGCGTCGAGGGTATCTCCCGGGCGACCTCGCACCAGCTGGTTCGCCACCGGATCGCCTCCTATTCCCAGCAGAGCCAGCGGTATGTCACCGCAACCTTCGGGTATGTGACGCCGAAGTCCCTCGTCCGGCGCGGCGGCACGGATCGGGGAAGAAAGAAACTCGCCCGGGCGCCGGAGGGCAATCCGCTGTATGATAAGTTCGAAGAGCACATGAAAAAGTGCTCGGAGCTTTACGAGGAGATGCTCAAGGGCGGCATCCCGGCAGAGGACGCCCGGTTTGTACTGCCCAACGCTACCGAGACGAAGATCCTGATCAGCATGAACGCCCGGGAGCTGCATCACTTCTTCGCGTTGCGACTGTGCCGACGCGCCCAATGGGAGATCCGGGAAATGGGCAAGAGAATGCTTGCGATCGCTTATAAGAAGGCCCCCCTCCTTTTCGAGAGCGCCGGTCCGGGTTGTCTGCGGGGGCGCTGCCCCGAGGGGAAGATGAGCTGCGGGGACGCCGCAGGGGTGAAGCGGGAGTTGGCGGCGCAGCGCGGGGGCGCCCGATGAGATCCGCGGGACGACAGGCGTTCGTCCTCGGGGGACGGGCCGTCATCGAGGGCGCGTCTCTTCCCCGTGAGACGCAAGGGGCAGGATCGGAGGATTTCCATGTGGGATAAGCTCGAGGGGATCCAGGGTCGCGTCGAAGAGATCACGCGCCTGATGGGGGACCCCGTCGTGACGGGCAACCCGCGGGAGCTCCAGAGACTGGGCCGGGAACTGGCCGAGGTGAGGCCCCTGGCCGAAGGGTACGCCCAATACCGGAAGATAAGCCGGGAGTTGGAGGAAAACCTTGCCTTTGCCCAGTCGGAGAAGGACCCGGAGATGCGGGCGCTTGCCAGGGAGGAAGTCGCTAGACTTACGGAGGAGAGGGAGCGGCTTGAGGGAGAGATGCGCGTTCTTCTTCTGCCGAAGGATCCGAACGACGAGAAGAACATCCTCGTCGAAATCCGCGCAGGGGCGGGTGGGGAGGAAGCCGCCTTGTTCGCGTCCGAGCTGTTCCGCTCCTATTCGATGTACGCCGCGACGAAGGGGTGGAAGGTGGAAATGCTCTCCCACAGCGAGACGGGCCTCGGGGGGATCAAAGAGGTCATCGCGATGATCGAGGGGAAGGGCGCCTACAGCCGGCTGAAGTTCGAAAGCGGCGTTCACCGGGTCCAGCGGGTGCCCGCCACGGAGGGGGGCGGGCGGATCCACACCTCCACGGTGACGGTGGCGGTGATCCCGGAGGCCGAGGAGGTAGACGTACAGATCGCCCCCGACGACCTCCGCATCGACGTCTTCCGCTCCTCGGGTCCCGGCGGACAAAGCGTGAACACGACGGACTCGGCGGTCCGAATCACTCACATTCCTACGGGGCTGGTTGTCTCGTGCCAGGACGAGAAATCCCAGCTGAAGAACAAGTCCAAGGCGCTGAAGATCCTCCGGTCGAGATTGTACGACCTTGAACTGGCGCGACAGAACGCCGAGCGGGCAGGCATGCGCAAGGCAATGGTGGGGACGGGGGACCGGAGCGAGCGGATCCGCACGTACAACTTCCCGCAGAGCCGGGTGACCGACCACCGCATCGGGTTGACCGTCCACCAGCTATCCCAGGTGTTGAACGGGGGAATCGACGTATTCGTGGATGCCCTGATCGCTCACGCTCAGGCCTCCGCGCTCCAGCACACCGGCTGAAAACCGGCCGACCCCGCATGCAACTCTTCGAACTCCTCGCGCTTTGCCGCAGGGAGATGGAGGAGAGGGGCTTTCGCTCCTCGCCCGAAGCGGAAATTATTGTCTCCCATCTGGTCGGAATCCCCCGCTCCCGCATTTTCCGGGAGGCGGAAAGGGAGGTCGGAAATTCGACTCCCGCGCTTCGTTCCCTGCTCCGGCGCAGGTTTTCCGGAGAACCCGTCCAGTACATCCTGGGAGCGTGGGATTTCTACGGTCGCGAATTCCACCTGACGCGCGACACGCTCATACCGAGACCCGAAACGGAAGGGCTGGTCGAGCGTATCGTCGAGGAATGGCGGCGGGAGAAGCGGGGGACGGGAAGAATGCTCGACGTCGGTACGGGGTGCGGGGCCATCGCCGTGACGATCGCGGCGGAGCTCTCCGGGGTGGAGGTGCTCGCATCGGACGTGTCTGGTGGGAGTCTGGCCGTCGCCCGGGGAAACGCCAGCCGCCACGGGGTCGCCGGCCGGGTCCGGTTTCTCCGCGCGGACAAATATTCCGCCTTGAAAAGAGGGTACCGTTTTGATGTAGTGGTCTCGAACCCCCCGTACGTTTCCGAAATGGAATGGGATTCGCTTCCCTGGGATGTCCGGGGATTCGAGCCGGCGGGGGCCCTTTTGGCCGGTCCGGACGGGATGGCGGTGATTCGTCCTCTCGTGGCGGATGCCTGGGAATACCTGAAGCCGGGGGGGATGCTCTGGCTGGAGATCGGGGAGTCCCAAGGAGTTGCTGTGCAAGGGCTCCCCTGCGGCCCCCTGCGCTTTGTCGGTGTCGAGAAGGACCTCGCGGGGCGGGATCGCGTGGGCCGCTGGATCCTCCCGGAGGGGGGGAAGCGGGACGGATAGGAGGAGTTTCTGGACACGTTCCACATCAATGGAGGAAACCCGCTTTCGGGCGCTGTCCGGGTGTCGGGGGCGAAAAACGCCGTTCTTCCGATCATGGCGGCATCGCTGCTTGCGGGAGGACCCGTGGAGATTGCCAATGTTCCCCGCCTGCGGGACATTGACACCTTCGGAAAGCTGCTGGAGTTGATGGGGGCATCGGTTACGCGCGCGGAATCCGGGGAGCCGGGCTCTTCCGTTCTCCGCATCGACACGCGGGAGGCCCGGAAGGCGGAAGCTCCCTACGACATGGTCAAGAAGATGCGCGCTTCCGTCCTCGTGCTCGGTCCCTTGGTGGCCCGCTACGGCATGGCGAGGATTTCCCTCCCCGGCGGTTGCGCCATCGGCGCCCGCCCGATCGATCAGCACCTCAAGGGGCTTTCGCTTCTCGGAGCGGAGACCAAACTTGCGGAGGGGTATATCGAGGCCCGGGCCGACAGGCTTACCGGGGCTACGATCTACTTCGACGTGAAAACGGTCACCGGGACCGAGAACCTGATGATGGCCGCCACAAGGGCACGGGGGACCACGGTCCTGAAAAACGCCGCCCAGGAGCCCGAGGTATGCGACCTCGCCCGGGCGCTCCGCGGCATGGGCGCGGATATTGAGGGGGAAGGGACGGACGAAATCGTCGTTCGTGGTGTCTCCTCCCTGTCCGGGGTCCGGCACGAAGTGATGCCCGACAGGATCGAAGCAGCGACGCTGTTGCTGGCGGGTGCGATCACCGGCGGCGACGTGACCGCCGAGGGGGCCGACGCGGAAACGATGGACGCCATCCTCGAGAAGCTTTCTGAGAGCGGCGCCGACGTATCCCTCCTGCCGGGTGCGGTGAGGGTGCGCAGGAACGGGACGATCCGGTCGGTCAACATAAAAACATCCCCCCATCCGGGGTTTCCGACCGATGGGCAGGCGCAATTCATGGCCTACATGTGCCTGTGCGAGGGGTTCAGCATCATCCGGGAAACGGTTTTCGAAAACCGGTTCATGCACGTGGCGGAGCTTCGCCGGATGGGGGCCCAGATCGACATTTCCGGGAACACCGCCGCCGTCAAGGGTGTTCCCCGGCTTGCCGGCGCCCCCTGCATGGCTACCGACCTGCGGGCGTCCGCCTCCCTCGTTCTGGCGGGACTGGCCGGGAACGGGACAACCGAGATCCTCCGCATCTACCACCTCGACCGGGGGTACGAGATGCTGGAACGAAAACTTTCCTCCCTGGGCGCCGACATCGTCCGGGTGCAGGAGTAGGGAGGTCGCGTGCGCTGGGTGAAATCGGGGACCGCAGCGTTCCGGAAGATTCTGGCCGAGGGGGAGCGGCGCGGGGAAACGGATTCGGTGAGGGTGCATTCCGTGGTGGCCGAGGTGCTGGCCCGGGTAAGGGAGGAGGGCGACGATGCACTGGTCGAATTCACCCGGCGGTTCGACCGGTTCGACCTTCGGAGGCGGGGGGCCGCGGTTTCCCGGAGGGAAATCGATGCGGCGTGGAGGCGCACCCCGAAGGCAATCCGTGCATCGCTGTCTCTCGCGGCTTCCCGGATCGAGTCGTTCCACCGCCATCAGGACGAATCCGGCTTCACCGCGGGGATCCCGGGCGCCCTTCTCGGGCAACGGGTGCTGCCGGTTGCCCGCGCGGGCGTGTACGTCCCCGGTGGGAAGGCGGCCTACCCGTCCACCCTGCTCATGAACACGATTCCCGCGAGGGTGGCCGGCGTGCGGGAAGTGTACGCCGCCTGCTCCGCTCCGGGAGGGGAAGTGCCGGACGTGGTTCTTGCCGCCGCGAGGATCGTGGGGACCCAGGGGGTCTTCCGCATCGGCGGCGCACAGGCCATCGCAGCGTTCGCCTACGGGACCGAAATGGTCCCCCGGGTGGATGTGATCGTAGGTCCGGGGAATGCCTACGTCACGGAGGCGAAGCGGCAGGTGTACGGCAGGGTGGGGCTCGACATGTTGGCCGGCCCGAGCGAACTGGTGGTGATGGCCGACGACACGGCGAAGGCCCGTTTCGTTGCGGCGGATATTCTCTCCCAGGCCGAGCACGACGAAGAGGCCTTCGTCGCACTGGTGACCGACTCCCCTCGGCTGGCCGGGAAGGTGGACGTCGAACTGGCGAGGCAGAGGGGAAAGCTGCCACGGAAGAAGATCCTGGCAGAGTCGCTCTCCCGAGCCATGGGGTTCCTCGTCAAGGGACTCGACGAGGGGATCGATGTGGTCAACCGGCTGGCGCCCGAGCACCTTGCCCTGATGCTCGAGGACCCGTGGGGAGCCCT
>DATHRT010000208.1:0-8005 GCA_035464915.1 Candidatus Limnocylindria bacterium | reverse complement strand
GCCTTTTCCCCGCTTTCGCAAGCTTCACCGTGATCGTCTTCCCCTCGGACAGGAGCGAAAGGCATCCTTCCACGGACTTCGGAAGCCCTACTTCCGCGGCGAAGACGTTTCCCGTGCCGTGGGGGACGACCAGGAGCCGCGTCGCCATTCCCGCAAGCCCGCTGGCCACTTCGTTCACCGTGCCATCCCCCCCGACGGCGATGACCGCCTCCGCCCCCGCATGGGCGGCTTCTCTGGCCAGGAGAACGGCGTCCCCGGGTCCGGCGGTCTCCCGGATCTCGTAGGGAACCCTGTCCGCAGTGAGCGCCCGCCGGACGCGATCGATGTTGCGGACCATTTTCGGACCGGCCGCGGGGTTGTAGATGACGTGGATCATGATGAGGGATTATAGATGGTTTTCCCTCCTTCCGGTGTGGGATATCTTACAGGCATGAGGATTCTGTCCCGGGGAGGGCGGGATGCCCCCCCGATCGTCATCGCGCACCGGGGGGCCTCCCGCCGAGCCCTGGAGAATTCCCTCGAGGCCTTCTCGCTTTCGCTGGCCGACCGGGCGGACATGATCGAGTTCGACGTGAGGCTTTCCGCGGACGGGGAACCGGTGGTCATCCACGACGACCGGACGGGACGAACCGCGAGGGAAAACCTGCCGGTGGCCCGCTGCGACGCTGCCAGACTGCGAACGCTGCGGCTAAAGAACGGGGAGCCGGTTCCGTTTCTCGCCGATGTGCTGGACCTGGTCCGGGGTGCCGTCCCTGTCAATATCGAGGTGAAGACGGCCGGTGGGGTCCACGCCTCCCTCCAAGTGATCGACGGGATGCGTTACGAGGGGAAGGTCGTGCTTTCTTCCGGGCTGCGGGAAGAATGCCTGGCCGCAGCGGCAGCCCGCCCCGGATTCTCCTGTGGCCTGGTGACCGGTCGCCCTTCGGCATCCGACATCGCCTTCTGTCTTCGCCATTCCCTCTCGATCCACCCGGAATTCCGCAGGCTTTCGCTGCTCCGCATCCGGAAAGTGAAGGAGGCGGGGCTGCTTCTTATCCCGTACACCGTGGACAGGGAGGAGGATTTCTTCCGGCTCGTCGGGAGTGGCGCGGACGGCGTATTCTCGAACCGTGCGGAGGAGCTGCGCAGCGCGTGGCGGGAGCGGTTCCGCGGGGAGGGGTGAGCGTCCGGTCGACCCCGCTATCGACCGAGGGCTCCCGCGTCGATATATTCCTTGGCGGTGTTGACGGCGGTGGCGGCCTCCCCTGCGCCCGCCGAAATGAGCAGGATCTTCCCCAGGTAGGTGGCAATATCCCCGGCCGCGTACACGCCGGGCATGTTGGTGGACATGTCCGTGGAAACCGCGATGCCGCTGCCCATGATGTTCAGACCCCACTTGCGGAACGGATCGAGGTTGGTGAGCATCCCGATGGAGAGCACGATTGCGTCGACCTCGATCCGCTCCTCCTTTCCGCTCCGCTCGTTCCAGATGACCGCGCCGGTGACCTTCTCCTTGCCGATGACCTCCTTCAGGGCGAAGTAGGGGAACTTCACCGTCACCTTCGACGCGAAGAGCCGGTCGACCATCGCCTCGTGGGCATCGAACCTGTACATCCGGTGGGCGAGCGTCACCTCCGCAGCGATCCCGATAAGCGAAAGCGCCCAGTCGACCGCGCTGTTTCCTCCCCCTACGATAAGGACCTTCTTTCCCCGCAGCGGCTCGAAGGAGGGGAGGTAGTAGTAGATTCCGTGCCCCTCCAGGTCGGTGAGGTGCGGGATATCCAGCTTGCGGGGGACGAACGCGCCGCATCCCGCAGCGATGACCACGGTCTGGGAGTAGTGACGCCCCTTCGGGGTCGAAAGCTCGATCACCCACTCGCCGCGGATGCGCAGGCCGGTCACCCTCTCGTTGAGGACGACCGTCGGACGGTACTGCATCGCCTGCTCGGTGAGCTGGGTGACGAGCTCGCGGGCGAGAATCCTCGTGTGACCGGCGACGTCGAAGATCTCTTTTTCGGGGTACATGGAGGTCAGGCGGCCGCCGAGCTGCGGGTACGTCTCGATGAGCTTCGTCCGGCAGTCCCGCAGGCCCGCGTAGTATGTCGCGTACAGCCCTACCGGGCCGGCGCCGATGATGGTGACGTCGTACATTTCGGATTGGAGAACCATTGCCGATTACTATAGCAAAGAACCCGCTCCCGACTTCCCTTTTCTTGGTCCTTTCCCGCCCCCCCGTGGTATAGTCCGAAGGATTGAGCGGAAGATCCCGCAGGAGAGACCGGATGGCATTGCAGTTCCTGCCGAAAGCATGGAAAAAGGGGACGGATTTTCTCGGCACGCGCCATGCGATCCTGTGCGGGGCGATGACCTGGGTGTCGGAGTCGAACCTCGTCTCCGCGATCTCGAACGCGGGGGGGTTCGGCGTCCTCGCCGGAGGGAACATGCCCCCGGACATGCTGGCGGAGGAGATCCGGAAAACCCGGGAAAAGACGAAGTATCCCTTCGGTGTCAACATGATCACGGTGGCGCCCAGCTTCCGGTCCCACATCGAGGTCGTGGTGCGGGAAAAAGTGCCCTTTGCCATCTTCGCCGGAAGCATCCCCTCGGGGAGGGACATCGAGCAGGTCAAGGCCTCGGGGGCGAAAGTCCTGTGCTTCGCGCCGGTCCTGTCCCTGGCGAAGCGGCTGATCAAGCAGGGAGTGGACGCGATCATCATCGAGGGAAACGAAGCAGGGGGTCACATCGGGCCGGTTGCGACATCCATCCTGGCGCAGGAGTTCCTTCTGACCGTCGCGGATGTTCCCATCTTCGTGGCGGGCGGGATCGGCACCGGGGAGATGATTGCCCAGTATCTGTCGCTCGGGGCGTCCGGGGCCCAGCTGGGGACCCGGTTTGTGGTCGCCGAGGAGTGCATCGCGCACGTCCGGTTCAAGGAAGCCTTCATCCGGGCCCATGCGCGGGACGCCATGCCCACTTCGCAGTTCGACCCCGCTCTTCCCACCATCCCGGTGCGCGCCATCACGAACGAGGGGACGCAGGACTTCAACCGTCTCCAGCTCGAGCTCCTGAACAAAGTGAAGGCCGGGCAGATGTCGAAGGAAGAGGGCCAGGTAAAACTCGAGGAGTTCTGGGTAGGGGCCCTGCGAAGGGCCGTGATCGACGGCGACATCGAGCACGGGTCGCTCATGGCGGGGCAAAGCGTCGCCTTCGCGAAGAAGATCCAGCCCGTCGCCGAGATCATCGAGGAGCTGGTGGCCTCCGCCGAGAGCAAGCTTGCGGAGATGGCTTCGAGGAGCGCGGAAGAGGTTGCCGCGAGCCTCCCGTCCTCGTTTCGTACTGGATTGCCAATCAATTAATCCACCGATATCCTGTCACGAAAATGCCAGGCGAGGAGCGGACGCCATGTTCCGGATCATCCCCCGCGACGAAGCATTCTTCGCAATGTTCGAGCAAGCGGCGCAGAATGCGATGGACGGCGCCGAGGTGCTCAAGGATTTGCTGGACAATTTCGAAAACGTCAAGGAGAAAGCACGCCAGATCGAGGAGATCGAGCACAAGGGGGACACCCTTACCCACGATATCATCAGGAAGCTGAACACGACCTTCATCACGCCGATCGACCGGGAGGACATCCTGGCTCTCACCTCCTCGATCGACGATGTCATCGACCTGATCCACGGCGCCGCCAACCGGATAGAACTTTACAAGATCACCGAGTCCACTCCCCAGGCAAAGGAGCTCGGATTCCTGATCCTGAAATCGACCCGGGAACTTCACCGGGGGATTGCCCACCTGTCCACAAAAATGGACGGGGTGTACGAGCACTGCGTTGAGGTGAATTCCCTGGAGAACGAGGCGGACCGGGTGTGCCGGGACGCGATCGCCCAACTCTTCGAGAAGGAGAAGGATCCCATCTATATTCTCAAGTGGAAGGAGATATACGAGACACTGGAGACCGCCACCGACCGGTGCGAAGACGCCGCCAATGTCCTGGAGGGGGTCGCGTTGAAAAATGCTTGAGACCCCTCTGATCCTCCTGGGGTTGGTGGTCATCGCAGCCCTCGCCTTCGATTTCATCAACGGGTTCCACGACACGGCGAACGCAATCGCCACTTGTATCTCCACCCGGGCCCTGTCGATCCGGAACGCCATCGTCATGGCGGCGGGGCTCAATTTCGTCGGGGCGCTGGTCTCCACGCACGTGGCGACGATGGTGGGCAAGGGGATCGTGGACCCCAGCTACGTGTCGCAGACCATCGTCCTCTCGGCGCTCCTCGGAGCGATCTTCTGGGATCTTGTCACCTGGCATTACGGAATCCCCTCTTCCTCCTCGCATGCGATCATTGGCGGTATCATCGGCGCGGTGATCGCCTCGAAGGGGGTAAGCGTCCTGAAATGGGGCGGCATCAAGAAAATCGTCGCGGCCATCGTCATTTCCCCGCTGGCGGGGACGTTCATCGCGTTTCTCATCATGGTCGGGATCTTCTGGATCTTCCGAGGGTTCCACCCGTCGACCCTGAACCGGGGATTCCGAAAACTTCAGATCCTCTCTGCGGCGGTCATGGCGTTTTCCCACGGGTCGAACGACGCCCAGAAGTCGATGGGGGTGATCACGATGGCGCTTGTCTCCTACGGGGCGATCAAGACCTTTTACATCCCCATCTGGGTCATTCTCTCCTGCGCGGCTGCGATGGCGCTGGGCACCGCGGTGGGGGGATGGCGGATCATCAAGACGGTGGGAAGCGACTTCGTCAAGCTGCAGCCCGTGCACGGGTTCTGCGCGGAGACGTCCTCCGCGGGGGTGATCCTGACGGCGTCGGCCATGGGGATCCCCATCAGCACCACCCACGTCATCACCTCCGCCATCCTCGGGGTCGGCCTTTCCCAGGGCCGGCGGAAAGTGAACTGGATCGTGGGGGCGAGAATCGTGTGGGCATGGGTCCTCACCATTCCCGCCTCGGCCGTGGCGTCCTACGTCGCGTACCGCCTGCTTGCTCCCGCTCTGGATAAAATCTAGAAAACCACAGTCGGCCTCCCGACGTGCGGGGGCCTAAGAACGGGGACGTTCCTAAGAACTCTTCCTCCGCGGCGGCTGGTGTGCCCAGTACCGGGGTCCCTGGCTCGCCGGCCTCCAGAGATCCATTCCCTCAGATCCCGGCATTCGAGGGCCGCTGCATCCCCGCCGGCTTCGTTGCCCGCTCTCACCGTACCGCGGCGGGTACGCCTCGGCCGGGCGCCTCGCCGGAGGGCGCTTGCGGCGGGGCAGCCGAGGAAGGGGGGCGCAGTGAGGTTAAGCGCAGCCGTGCGGGTTCACCGCACGGCGAGCCACGAACGGAGCCCCCCTCCGAGGATGCGCAAGCCGCTCCCCGCTCCCCGCCGAAGGCGCCGGCTACGCTGGCGTCCCCCGGGCGTTTCGGATTACAGTAGGAACATATCGCCCGGGAGGAGTGCCATGATCCGCAAGATCCAGCACATCGGGGTGGCGGTCAGAAGCCTGTCCGACGCCATCCCCTTCTACCGTGACGTTCTGGGACTCGAGTTCCTCGGAATCGAGGAGGTGGCCGAACAGAAGGTCCGCACGGCGATCTTCCGGGTGGGGGAGAGCACGATCGAGGTGCTCGAGACGACGTCGGCCGACGGTCCGGTCGGGAAATTCCTGGAGAAGAACGGGGAGGGGATCCATCACCTCTGTCTCCGGGTGGACGACGCGGAGGCGGCGCTCGCGCACGCAAAAGGAAAAGGGGTCCGGCTGATCGACGAAACGCCGCGCACCGGGGTCCACGGGATGAAGATCGGGTTCCTCCACCCGAAGTCGACATTCGGCGTCCTCACCGAGTTCGCGGAAGGGGAGGAAAGCCTCTGATGGCAGCCGTTCCGTCCCCCCCCGGGGGACGCGTGCTTTTGTTGTGCCTGCACAACCACCAGCCGGTGGGGAACTTCGATTCCGTCCTCGGGGAGGCGAGCGACCGGTCGTACTTTCCGTTCCTCGAAACCGTCGCCCGGTTCCCCACGATTAAGCTGACGCTCCACTATTCGGGTTTTCTCCTCCGGTGGATTGCGGAAAACCGGCCGGAGATGTTTTCCCTGCTCAAGGACCTCGTATCGCGGGGGCAGGTGGAGATCCTCGGCGGAGGGATGTACGAGCCGGTGATGCCTCTTATCCCGGAGAGGGACCGGAGGGGCCAGATCGGCGATCTCGCCGAAACCGTGGGCAGGTACTTCGGAAAGAAGCCTCGGGGAATGTGGCTTGCGGAGCGGGTATGGGAACCGGATCTTTCCGCCTCGCTTGCCGCGGCCGGGGTGGAATACCTGCCGCTTGACGACTTCCATTTCCTTCGGGCGGGGATTTCCGGGGAGGAACTCGACGGGGTCTACCTGACGGAGGCGAACGGGGCGATGGTCCGTCTCTTCCCGGGGAGCGAACGGCTTCGGTACCTTATCCCCTTCGGGGATGTGGAGGAGACGCTGCGGACGGTGGAGGCGATGACGTCCCGGGACGTGCCGTACCCGGCGGCCATCTTAGCCGACGACGGGGAGAAGTTCGGCGTATGGCCCGGGACCCACGACACCGTCTACACGCAGGGGTGGCTTCGCAGATTCTTCGAGGGGATCGTTGCCCGGAGAGAGTGGCTCCGGACGATGACCTTCGGGGAGTATGTCTCCGCCGCTCCCCTCCGGGGAAGGGTCTATCCGCCTTCCTGCTCCTATATCGAGAGGGGGGAGTGGGCGCTTCCTCCCGTCGAGGCCATGCGGTTCGGCGGACTGCTCCACGATTTCCGCGCAGGCAGGTATTCGGAGGTGAAGTCCTTCGTTCAGGGGGGGAATTTCCGGGGCTTCCTTCGCAAGTACGAGGAAGCGAACCAGCTGCACAAGAGGATGCTGTGGGTGAGCAGGCGCGTGCAGGCGACGTCGGAGCAGGGGAGCGGGCCGGAGGCGCGCGATTTTCTGTACCGCGCCCAGTGCAACGACGTTTACTGGCACGGGATCTTCGGGGGGCTCTATCTCAACCATCTCCGGGATGCGGCGTACACCAACCTTCTTCGCGCCGAGGGGCTTTCCGACCGGGGAGTGCACGGCGGGAAGGACAGCTGGACAGAGGCGGCGAGCGGGGATCTCGACGCCGACGGCGGAGAGGAGGCGATTCTCAAGACCCCGAACATGACCCTTCTCCTCCATGGCCACGACGGGGGGGCGATGACCGAGATCTCCCTCCCCCGGCGCGGGATCGCCCTCGGACACGTCCTGACACGAAGAGAGGAGGCGTACCACCGGAAGTTCAAGAACGGGGGAGGTGCCTTCGACGGGCGCACGAGCATCCACGACATGCTGGTCCTCAAGGATTCAACCGTTGCCGACGCGCTGGTCGTGGACCCGTGGCAGCGTGCGTCCTTCCGGGAGGCTTTTTACCGGGAGGATGACGCGGTCGAGGCAATTCTCGACGAAAGGATCGCGCCGGCCTGCGCGACGGCCGGAAAGAACGCAAAGGGCCGGATCACACGGAGCAGCGAGCGGATCCGCCTCGCCATGGAGGTCCCGCTCCAGGGAGACGGCGCCGACCTGGCTCTCGGGAAGTCCCTTGCGCTCGGGGTGTCCGAGGAACAGTTCGAGGTCGGGTACACGCTCCGGAATACGGGGGGCCGGCCTGCCTGGGGGAAGTTCACCTCGGAGTGGAACCTGAACTTCCTCTCGGGGAGCGGCCCGGACCGGTGGTACGAGGGGATCGGGGAGAGAAAAGAGGAGTTGTCCTCCCGCGGCGTCACTTACGCCCTCAAAGGGTTCCGGATCGTGGACAACGCGAGGGGGATCGCCGTAGAGGTGAGAGCGGACCGGGATTTCACCCTTCTGCGGTACCCGGTCGAGACGGCGTCCCTGTCGGAGTCCGGAGTGGAAAAGATCCACCAGGGGGTCTGCCTCCGCCTCCTCTTCCCTGTGCGCCTGGGACCGGGCGAATCCGTGGAGTATTCGTTATATTTGTATGTATTTTCGATTGCGTCCCCCTGAACAAAACGATATGTTGGAGCGGATT
>DATHRT010000207.1:0-4475 GCA_035464915.1 Candidatus Limnocylindria bacterium | reverse complement strand
TTGCCGGCGCTCCTGGGGTTCCCGGCGATCCCGGGGAACCCGGGCCGGGCGCCTTGGCAAACGAGACATGCGTCGTCTGCCACGGGGAAGGAAGGATCGCGGACGTCGCCGTGGAACACGACACATTTACCGGGACGGTGGACATCCAAATCGACAACACTTCGTTCACCACGGCCGATAACACCGCGTCGGTGACCTTCACCGTGGTTTCGGCAACAGCCGCTAATGGAGCAGACATTACGGAAACGGTTGCCTCTGCACTCACCGAGGAAGACACCCAAGGCAGATTAGCCCACGCGAGGTTCACCATCGCAAGGCTGATCCCCGCCGCGGCCGCAGGGGATCCCGACTCCTGGGACTTCTACGGCCCCCGAAGCCATCGCACCGCCAGCCAGTTGGTTGGACCCGTTGATAACGGGGATGGAACCTTCACCTTCACCTTCACCTTCGTTGACGATGTAGCGCTTGATCCTACAGAGGAAGGCTTCACCCACCGGGTGGGGATCGAGATCTACAACCTTCCGTCCGGACTGCGGTCGGTGAATCCCACTTTCACTTTCGTGCCGAACCAGGGAATTCTGCCAGAGGAACAATACATCCTCCCCCAAACCCGTGACATCGTCACCACCGCGGCCTGCAACGAGTGCCACAATCCGCTGGGCTATACGCCGCGCTTCCACGGAAGCCGTCGCGTCGAGATCGAGCACTGCGTGCTCTGCCACAACCCCAACGACGCTTTGGCGCCCCAGAGCGGAGCTCCGGGGGCCCCAAGTGTGCCGATCCCCTTTGTCAAGCTGGTTCACGGGATCCATACGGCCCAGGACCTGCTAATCTTTGAGGACGGCGAAAATGAGGGTGATTTCACCGATAACCATTATCCTCAGGACATCCGCAACTGCACCAAGTGCCACAAGGGCGGGGCTGACAGCGACAACTGGAAGACCAGTCCCTCTATTGAGGCGTGCGGTTCATGTCACGGGACCGACATCTTTGCAGTAGGTGGCAGCCACCCGGGTGGTCCCCAGAGCAACAACTCAGGTTGCGTCCTCTGCCATATGGCTGATGTGGACGGAGCCGCTCCGGCAATTAGCAAGTCGCATCGCACCGAGAACGTGACGCCCAATAACCAACTGCTCCCCACGGGCCTGTCCAGATTCGAGTACTTTATCGACAACGTCGCGGTGGACAACACCGGCCTTACGACGGTCGGGTTCCGGATCACCCGGGACGGGGCCCCGTTTGATCTCGACACTTGGGTTGCGGGGGAGGGGACCACGTTTACGGACAGATCGCCTTCCTTCCTGCTCGCCTGGGCACTGCCCCAGGACGGTATCGACGCGCCGGCGGAATACAACAACCGCAACAGCCCCGACCCACCCTCTACCAGCACCGGCAACGGAGGGGGGGATGCGCCCTCCGTCTCCATCGGTAGCCTGATTACCGATAACCTGGTGACCGGCACCGCGGCAGGCTACACGGCCGTCCTATCGGCGTCGGATTGGACAACACCGGGCTTCCCGCCCGGTGCGACGATGCGGGCGGTCGCCATACAGAGCTACTTCGAACAGATCGTGGGAGGGGAAGAAATTGGCCGGCACACCCCCTCGGTCATGAAACCTGTCCCAGGGGATGCCGTACGTCGCCAGGTGGTCAAGAGCGGTTATACGAACAACAATGATCCGCTGACCGGACAGCCCGAAGGCTGTCTGGAGTGCCACGAGACCCTCGAATTGCACGGGGGAAGCCGTGTCAACAACGTACAGGTCTGCGTCTTCTGCCACAATCCGAACAAGAGCAGCAGCGGGCGGACGGCGGACCCGTCGGAACCGAGCAGAGTCTCTGACCCTGAGGACGATCCCTTCCTCGTTTTGGGGCCGGATCCTCTTGCGTGGCCCGAAGCAACCAACAACTTCAAGAATATGATCCATGGCATCCATAAGGCCTCGGATCGTCCCTATGTGTTTGTCCGGAACCGGCTGAATGGAATCTTATACGACTGGAGCTTCGTGACCTTCCCGGGAGACCTGATGGACTGCACGAAGTGCCACATCGGCGAATCGTACGTGCCGAGCAACGTTCCGGCCAACACCCTGTGGAATGTCGAAAGAACGACAACAGGGGACCCGAATGAGACTCGGGAAGACATCATCGCGGCCCGCAGCAGCGTGCCGCCGAACATGACCGACCTGGTGGACAGCCCAATCGCCGGGGCGTGCTTCTACTGCCACGACGATGGGACGGCAAAATCCCACATCCTGCTACAAGGCGGTAAACTCAGCATATGGCCGGACATCGACACCGCGTCCGGCGCCACCACGCGTGAGGATGCGTTGGGATTGCCGTAATAAAGAACCAAAAAGAATCTAACCCTTAAACCACGTACCAGCCCCCCCCGGCCCCGAAAAGGGGTCGGGGGGGTTTTTATTTGCGTTTCCTCGAAGATCAGTCGGTCGGGCCGTTGCTGCGGACGGATTCGGATCAGGAGACTCCCTGCCTTCCCCTCCGTCCTATTGTCAGAAGGATGCCCACCGCGAGAATCAGGACTATCGGGAGGAGAAGGAACCCGTATTTCTGGTAGAAGGTGGGAGGCGGGTCTTTCCGGTAAGGAACGTCGTACCTGTGGAACCATTCCCGATGCAGCGGAGACTGGTCAAGGATCGTTCCGTCCGCCAGCATCACGGTGGAGATCCCGGTGTTCGTTGCGCGGACCACGGGCCGGCGGAACTCGATCCCCCTGGCCAGCGTCATGGCAAGGTGCTGGTACGGCTCGGCACTCGTTCCGAACCAGGAGTCGTTGGTGACGTTTACGAAAACCTGGGCGCCCTGGTCGGCCAGCTGGCGGGAGAATCCGGGGAAAAGCCCCTCATAGCAGATCTGCGGGCCCAGCACCAGGCCGCGAAACGGTTTGACCCCCGGCCCGTTGCCGCGGGCGAAGTCGGCCGTGCGGGGGAACCACCTTCGAAGAGCGGGAAAGATACGGGCCCCGGGCATGTATTCCCCGAACGCGAGAAGCATCGATTTATGATACGGAAGGCCCGCCGCCTCCCCGTTTTCATCGAAGAGAAAGAATGCGTTCGTCTTCTTCCCCGCTGCTTCGTCGAACCCCCGTGCCCCGGTGGCGAGGGGGATCGCGCGGCGGCTGAGAAACTCCCTCAACGTCAGGGCATTCCCGGAATCCATCCGCCCAGGAAAGAACGTGTCGGGATAGGCCGACTCCGGCCACAGAACGAAATCCGGGCGGCTTCCCTCCGGATTTGCCCATCCCCGCTCGGTCAGCGCGAAATATTTCTCTAAGATCTCCTCCCGGAAGACCTGTCCCCGTTCCGCCCGTTCCTTGGCGAGGTTGCCGATATTTGCCTGAACGACCAGAACGCGCACAATCGCATCGGGAGGAGGCAGGTTCCTGCCGCGCATCCATCCCAGTGCGTTGACGGCGAGGAGGAAGGCCAGCGCGCCCCCGAGAACGCGCGCTCCCACCAGCGTTTTCCGGTTCTCCCAGGCGACGAGGAACGCAAGGTTCAGGGCGATGGTAAGGGCGCTCAAGCCCGTAAATCCCGCGAACTCCGCGAGCTGATACGCAGGCAGTCTTCCCCATAGCCACGCGTACCCTAGATTCCACGGGAAGATCATGGGAGACGAGTGCCAGCACAGGGCGGTGGCCGCAGGAAGCAACCCGAGCTTCGCCCAGCGGGGAAAGTTCCTCCCGGTGCAAAATAGCGCCCAGAGGAGCCCGGTGAGGGGGATAAACAGGTGGCCCACGGCGCAGAACAAAAGCAGGACGATAACGGCGACGGGCCAGGGAAGGTGGCCGAATTCATGGGCGGTGTGCGCAACCCAGTGAAAGCCGACCAGCGTGACGACGAACTGCGCGAGCCATCCCCCGAACAGGACCCGTTTCCAGGAGCCTTCGCGCAGCCAGAAAAGCCACAGGGGGACGAGGCAGAAAAACAACGCCCACGGAGGAAAGGGAATGTAGCTTGTCCCCACGAGTATCCCGGAAAGGATGGGGAGCAGGTACGAGGAGAAACGCCTTCCCGGCTTGTCTGTCGCTGCCATCCTGCCCCGCTGTTCCGCGTTTTGACCTAAACCGGCTGCCGGGCAGGCCAAAAAACCGCCTCCGGCCTTGTCTTGGATCACCGGCCCGAAAATTCCGGCTTCCGCTTCTCGGTGAACGCCTTCTTCCCTTCGACCAGGTCCTCGCTCTCCATGCAGCGGCGGATCCACTCTTCGGCCTCTTCCGCCTCGCCGGGGGGAAGCCCGCGGAACGCCATGCACAGGGAGAGGATCCGCTTCGTCCCCCGGATGGAAAGCGGGGCGTTCTCGGCGATCTCCCGGGCCATCTCGGCGGTCACCTGGACGAGTTCCTCCGGGGGGCATACCCGGTTGACCAGCTTGAGACCTTCCGCCCGCCGCGCGCTCACCTTCCGCGCGGTGTAGAACAGTTCCTTCGTCGCGGGCAGCCCGATCGTGTTGAC
>DATHRT010000206.1:0-3200 GCA_035464915.1 Candidatus Limnocylindria bacterium | reverse complement strand
CCCGCAATGCGAATGTCCCTCTCCTGTTGGTATCGGCATAACGGGGAAAAAGTTTACGAAAAAAAAGGGAGGGAAGAGGAGATTCCGTGCGGGATGGCGGGCGAAACGAAGAGCGGACGCGACCGGGATCGCCTCGGCGATACTACGGGAGGGACCAATCCTGTCCCGCGGCGTCCCTCATGGAAAGGATCGGACCGCGCTCATCCGACAGATAGAGGACGGCGCTCGATCCTTCCTCGCCCTCCCTGCTGAACAGGCCCAGCGCCGGTTCCCCGCCATCGGCGAGCTTGAAGTTCGCCCGCAGCCGGTAATCGTTGTCCCAGAAGGCGATCCCCGGGTTTCCCTCGTCGGAAAGCCCGAAGGTCGCCCGGTAGTGGCGTTCCTTGTCCAGGAAGGACAGTACCGGTCGCCCCTCCCCCTGCAGTTCGAATACCGCGCGCAGATCCCCCCCGCGATCGTGGAACGAGAATCTCGGACGGTTCTCCCGGATCGCAAGCTCAATCGCCGGCTTCCCCTGGGGATCGATCACCGCGATCCGTTTCGCGCGGATCTCTTCCAGATCGCCCCCCGACAAGATCCGGAAGAGCGAAAAAAGGCAAAGAACGACCACGCCGACCGCCCCCGCAAGGCTGGTCATCCGTAATTCCCGAACCTGCTTTTCCAGCTGCTGAAGGCGATGTTCCGCCTTATCGACCGGTTCCTGTTCCATCGATGGCTCCTCTTCGAAAAATCTTCCGGATGAACCGGGTGGTCTTCCCTCCCGTGGCCTTTCTTTCCATTTCGTCGGCCATGCGCTCCAGTTTCTTCGCCATGTCACGCAGTTCTTTCGCCTGTGCCCTGAGCCTGCCCGCCTGGTCCTCCCCCTTGGGAGAGGTGAAGCCGAGGATGGGATCCCCGGTTTTTTTGGAGAGCTTGAGGCTGACCAATTTTCCGGACTCCTCCCGCTCCACCTTCTCCTCCCTTTTCTGCTTTCTCCACATCACCATCCCTCTCCTCCTCTACACCGGCGTACGAACCCCCGGAGGCTCCGGGAAACGGGCCAGGCTGCCGCAGAAAAAGAAAAAGGGGCCGCCGGCTGCCGGCTACCCCCTTACTCATATTGCATGGATGCCATGAATTCGCCATCGGGCAGACATCATGTCGCGCCTGCCCCTCTTTTTCCCCTATGATAGGTTCCTGTCCCGGAAATGGCAAGATGGTCCAGACCCGGTTAAAGAACCCTTGCCAGCCTGCCGAGATATCATTAAAATTGCTCTGTCAAGGTGAGACAACCTTGGTCATACTTCATACAAACGTCGGTTGCCCGCCCGCGCGCATCATTTTCCGTCGGAACACGCTTTGAGGTCGGCAGTTCCGTATCTCGGCAGGCAGATCGAAAACGCATCGAAAAGGGGGTGCGGAAGGGTGCACATCAAGGTTCTGGGTTCATCGGGGTCGGAAGTGGCAGGGCACCGGTCCCCCGCCTTCCTCGTCGACGGGGAATCCCTTCTGGACGCGGGAACGATCGGCCTCTCCATGAACATCCGGGAAGAACAGAGGATCCGGCGGATCATCCTCACGCATGCCCATTTCGACCACATCAAGGGAATCCCGTTCATGATCGACAACCTGGTAACCCGCGGGACAGGCAACACCGTGACCGTCATCAGCGCCAGGGAGGTGATCCGGAATCTGAAAGCAAACATCTTCAACGACAAGATCTGGCCCGATTTCACCAAGATTCCCACTCCCGATGCGCCCGTCCTGCGATTTCAAACCGTACGTCCCTCCCGCGAGGAGAGGATCGACGGGTACCGGCTGGTCATGATCCGGGTCAACCACACCGTGCCCGCTTACGGCATCATTCTGATCGGCCCGGGAGGGGAAGGGATCGCCTACACGGGCGACACCGGACCGACCGACCGGTTCTGGAAGAAGGTGGATCGGTACAGGGTGAAGCACCTGATCGCGGAGTCCTCCTTCCCGAACCGCCTGGAGGAACTGGCCTTGAAAACCGGGCACCTGACGCCCGCGCTCCTCCAGAAGGAGATCGCGAAGATGAAGAACCCGCCGCCGCGCATCTACCTGATGCACGCCAAGCCGCAATATTTTCCGGAGATCGAAAAGGAGATCCAGGGCATCGCCCGGAACAGCATCCGGTATCTTAAGGAGGGAGAGGTACTGACGATCTGATCGCTCTGCCGCAGGCATTTCCCCGGCCTGCTCCTTGCTTTCAAAAACCTTTATTCCACCGAGTCCATTCGATCGCTGGTCAGCCGCGTGAGTTCCGCGTTCAGTTCCCGCAGTCGCTTGGACATCCTCTGCATGATCATAAAGGCAAGAGATGGGTCGTCGTGGATTTTCCTAAGAAACATCTTCCGGTCCACGGTGAGCACCCGCACATCGCCTAAGGGACGGACCGTCGCGGAGCGGACGTCTTTCTCGAACAGCGCCATCTCCCCGAAGAAATCCCCCTCCCCCAGCTCCGCCAGGCGGATCTCCTTCCCCTCGTGCTCCCTGACCACCTCGACCTTTCCCGACTGGATGACGTACATGCAGTCGCCCACCTCCCCCTGGCGGACGATCACCTCGCCGGGCCGGTAGACCTTCCCCAAACCTCCAAGCGCCATCTTGTCCTCCCTGAACCATAGTCGCTTCTCGATCGGGAACAACCCGACGATCATCTCGTAGAGAAACCGTCCCAGGAACACGGGGTGAAGCGTCCGCAGGAAGACATCCCGGTACGAGGCACTGCCGGTGAACGTGTCCCACAAAACGGTGCTCATCTGCCTGCGGGCGCCTGTTACCTGCTGCTCCCAGGTCGTCATCCGCAGAAGGCCGCGTCGGGCGAACCGCAGGCTCTGGATCACCCGGGTGACCAGGAACACCACCTTCCCGATCGCGTTGTCGGTGGAAAGCGCACGACAGGCGGGAAGGTAGTACTTCTGGAAATCCTCCGCGGTAATACCATGGAAGATGGCGGTCTTGGCAGCCACCTTGGCCGTGCGGTAGGACCCGCCGATCCCGTCCTTGTAGAGGCGGCTCACGCCGCTGTCGCCGATGAACACTATCCCGTCGCCGTAGGGCTTCTGCGCCCCGAGGACATTGATTGCGGGATAGCACCTGCAATAGTCCTTGGGCATGCGCCAATGGGGGGGAAAGCACTTCTTCACCTCGGGAGAGTTCAAGAAGGACTCCACGAGCGCCGCGTCGATTCCCCT
>DATHRT010000205.1:0-5126 GCA_035464915.1 Candidatus Limnocylindria bacterium | reverse complement strand
TTGCCATTTTGGCTTTCTCGGGAAGGTTGGCCTGGCGCAGCATGACGATCCGCTGGGCCTGCGGCGACCCGGCCCCGTGCAGGGCTTCCACCAGTGTCGCCGCCGACGTCATGTTCTCGATGTACCGGCAAAGCCTGCGCTTATCCTCCGTGGGAAACCCCTGTTTGCCGGCGAAGTACTTCGTCAGGAGTCCCCCGATTTCCCCGTTGCGGAAGTCCGCGTCGGACGGGAGGGTGGAGAGGAGCCCGCCCCCCAGGTCGTGCGCAAGTCTGCCCACCTGGTAGAGGAACCGGGTCACGTTCTGTTTTACCGTGTTCGCGAGCAGCGGGTCCACCATCCAGTTCCCCGCGGGCAGCTTCGTCCCGAGGGCGGACGATCCGATGGCGCTCGCGTAGATGGTTTCCACGAGGTGGACGATCTCGGTGAGCTTGTCCTTCACGATGGAGTTCTTGATCGTCCCGTGGATCTCGGTGAGCAAAGCCGTCGCGCCGAGCAGGATGTCGGCGTTCCCGGCCTTGCACCCCCCGTAGTTGGCCCGGTGCCACGAGGAGAACCGGTCCACAAGCATCCCCGCGAACTCCCCTTCCCCGTCCATGAACACCCTCTCCTTCGGGACGAAGACGTCTTCGAATATCAGGGTGCACTCCCCCCCCACGACGCCGTACGAGGTCCCGCAGTCGAACAGACCCTCCTCTTCCTTGCGCGCATCGTTCGTCTGCCTCCCGAAGACCAGCGTCAATCCCGGAGCGTCGATGGGGACTGCGCAGACGAAGGCGTAATCGGCGCCCTCCGGCGGAAGGCCCAGGGTGGGCATCACGAGAACCTCATGGGAGTTCACCGCGCCGGTGATGTGTGTTTTCGCCCCCCGGATCACGATCCCGTCGGGCCTGCGTTCCACGATCCGGACGTACATGTCGGGGTCCGGCTGCTGCCAGGGAGGAAGGGAGCGATCCCCCTTGACGTCGGTCATGGCGCCGGCCGACATCAGGTCCTCGCGCTGGAGCCTCTGGAGGAACACCGTAAACCTCGTGAGATACTGCGTCCCCTTCGCCTTGTCGATTTCGTAGGCGACGGACCAGATCGCGTTGATCCCGTCCAGCCCCACGCATCGCTGGAAGCAGGTTCCGGTTTCCCGGCCGATCATCCGGAGCATCTCGATCTTTTTGACGAGATCCTCCACGCTCCAGAACAGGTGGGTAAACCGGGAGACCTTCTCGCCCGTCAGGTGGGACGTGGCAGTCATGATGTCTTTGTGCCCGTCGTCCATCGCGAGATCGTAGGTAACCGCCGCGGTGCGGATGTGGGGAACGATCGCCGGATGGGAATAGGGGTCGTCAAGCCGCTCCCCCTGGTAATAGACCCTCGGTTTGCGGGCTTTCAGGCTATCGATATATTGCTTTCCGGTCATCATCGGACTTCCTCCTTGTGGCGTGCGGCCCATTGGTTCTGTAACGTCTGCTTGAGGACCTTTCCCCCGGGATTTCGGGGAAGTTGTTCGGCGAACCGAACTTCCACCGGGACCTTGTAATCGGCCAGCCGGTCGCGGCAACGCGCCTTGATCGTCTCCGGGTCCAGAACCGTCCCCGGCATCGGGACCACGGTCGCGGCGGGCACCTCCCCGAAAATGGGATGGGGGACGCCGAAGACTGCAGCCTCGGCGACGCCGGGGACGGCATAGATCACGTTTTCGACCTCGAGCCCGTACACCTTTTCCCCTCCCCGGTTGATCATGTCCTTGGCCCGGTCGAGTATGGTGACGAGTTCGTCCCGGTCGATCCGCGCGATGTCACCGGTTGCCAGCCACCCGTCCCGGATCGCCTCCCGGCTCTTGCCGGGCGCGCCGTAATACCCCTGTACGATGTGGGGCCCCTTGAGGAACAGCTCTCCGACTTCCCCGGGGGGAAGCACCTCCCCGGACGGACCCCGAATCTGCGCCTCCGTGCCGGGAACGGGGAGTCCGACCGAATCCGAACGGGACAGGGCCAGCCGGGAGGGGAGCACCGTGCCCAGGGAGGAGCATTCCGTGAGGCCGTAGCAGTTGAAGAGTTCCGCAGGGAGGATCCGGTGAATCGCGCGTATGGTCTCCGGATCCATCGGCGCGCCGCCGTACGCGGCGATGCGCACGGAGGAAAGATCGTATTCGCCGAGGTCGTCGCGCAGGGTGATCAGCTTGTAGATGGCGGGGACAAAAAAAAGCGCCGTCACCCGGTATCGGGAAATCAGCGCGAGCGTTTCCCGGGTGCTGTATTCCCGCTGAAGGATCACCGAGGCGCCGCAGGCAAGAAGCGCCACGAGCTGGGAGTCAAGGGCGGTGACGTGGAACAGGGGAAGGTTGATGAGCCCCGTATCCTCCTCCCGGTATCCCAGCGTGGCACGGCACGAGTCGACGTTGAACAGGGTATTGCGGTGCGAGATCATTGCCCCCTTGGGAAATCCGGTCGTCCCCGACGTGTACAGGAGGACCGCCACGTCGTCGGGGGAACCTTTTTCCGGCGCGGGGGACGCTTCCCGGCCCATGGCCTCCCGGAAGGAAACCGCCTCCTTGTCCTCCCCGTCGATCAGCACCCAGGTGGAAACGCATCCGCAATCCTCCCGGGGGAAAACGTTCTCGAACTGTTCCCTCGTCGTGACCAGCGCGGAGACGGAGCAGTCCGACAGGATGTACCCGATTTCCGGGGGGGACAGACGGTAGTTGACGGGAACGGCGACGGCGGATGCCGAAATCGCCCCGAAATAGGAGATGACGAACTCCGGCACGTTCGGGAGAAGTATCGCAACCCTTTCCCCCGGGCCGATCCCGCGCGACTTGAGGAACGCGGAAAAACGTCGGGTGTCTTCCTCCAGTCCGGCGTACGTCATCTCGCCGTCCGGGGGAAAACGGAGGGCGACCTTCCCCCCTCTTTCCCGTCGGTGGAACGGGAGGATCTCCGCGATCGATGAAAAGAGCGGGGGAACCGGATCGTTTTCCGGATTCATCGTAAATCCCCCTTGAATGGACAAGCGTTATGGATACGATACCACACCGATTCCCCCGCCTTTTCCCGGCCGTAAAATGACCCGGTTCCCCCGTGGGTCTGCGAATGCTCGTAACAGGCGCCGTCCCCTTACCCCTCCCAACGGTCCCGGTGGATCCGCGACCGGTCGAACCGTTCCTCCTCCGGTTTCCGCGCCTCTGGGAAACCGATGGGCACGAGCGCCAGGGGGATCACATGGGCCGGCAGGCCCAAAAGCATCCGGAACGATGCGATGCGGTCTTCCCGGGGAAAGATTCCGAGCCACACGGCCCCCAGACCCTTGGCGTGGGCCGCCAGCAGGATGTTCTGCGTCGCCGCCGAGCAGTCCTGCACCCAAAACCCCGCATGTTTCTCCAAGTGCAGGTCGCCGCACACCAGAACGGCCACGGGGGCGTCCGGCACCATTTTGGCGTGCGGGTGAAACCGGGGGACCTCCTGCAAGGTGGCGCGATCCGTGATGACCACGAATTGCCACGGCTGCTCGTTTCCCGCGGACGGAGCCTGCATGGCGGCCCGCAGAATCTCCTCGATCACCGGTTCCGGAACACTCTCCCCGGTGTAACGGCGGATGCTCCTTCGGGTAAGAATGGCCTCCATGGTCTCCATCGGGTTTCCCTCCCGGGGCGTCCGCCGCGTCACCAGATCGTCCACCCGCCATCCACGTAAATCGTCTGGCCCGTGATGAAATCGGACGCCTGGGAGGACAAAAAGATCACCGTCCCCTCGAGTTCTTCCGGCTGGCCCCACCTTCCCATGGGGGTCCTCTCGTTGATGAACCGGAATCGGTCCGGATCGTCCCGCAAGGCTGCGACGAGCGGGGTCTCGAAATACGTCGGGCCGATCGCGTTGACGTTGATGTTATGCTTTGCCCATTCGATCGCCATCACCTTGGTCATCTGGACGACGCCCCCCTTGCTGGAGGCGTATGCCACCAGGTTGTCCAGTGCGACCGTGCCCATGATGGAAGCGATGTTGATGATCTTTCCCTTGCTTCGCGCGATCATGTGGGGAGCTACCGCCTGCGCCACCAGGAAGTACCCTTTGAGATTGGTATCCAGGACCAGGTCCCATTCCTTTTCCGCGAGCTGCGTCACGGGCTTGCGGACATTCACCCCGGCGTTGTTCACCAGAATGTCGATCTTCCCGAAATCCTTGATAATGGCGGAAACCGACTCCTGGATGCTTGCGCGGGAAAGGACATCCATCCGGTAGATCCTCACCGTCACCCCGTGCGAACCGGCCTCCACCTTCCCCTTTTCCAGCTCCCCCAGGCTTCGTGCGCACAGGGCCAGGTCCGCGCCCGCCTTGGCGAGCCCCATGGCCATCGCTTTTCCCAGGCCCTTGGAGGCCCCGGTCACCAGCGCCACCTTCCCTCTGATGTCGAACAGGTCCATTCCCCTCTCCTTGCCCTCCCGGCTACACCACAAGATATTTGCGAATGATCTCCTCGTTGTTCCAGATGGCTTCCATCTCTCCTTCGTGCTGAACCAAACCCTTCTCGAGGATGTATCCGCGGTTGCACACTTTCCTGCAGAACTTGAGGTTCTGGTCCGCAAGGAGAATGGTGACCCCCTGCTCCCGGATCTTCCCCAGCACCTCGATCAGGTTGGCCACGATCAGAGGAGCCAGCCCCTCCGACGGCTCGTCGAGGAGAATGAGGGAAGGGTTCGCCATGAGGGCGCGGCCGACGGCCAGCATCTTCTTCTCGCCCCCGGAAAGGTTGATCCCCTTCGACCCCAGCCGGTCGCCGAGCGCCGGGAAGAGCTCGACGACGCGGACCCGGTTCCAGTGCCCCTCCCGGGGGGAAAGACGCCGGGCGATCTCGAGGTTCTCCTCCGCCGTCAGGTCCGGAAAGATCCGGTAGTCGTCGGGGACGTAGGCGACTCCCATGCGCGCGATCTCATACGAGGGAGGGCCGCAGATCTCCTTTCCCTGGAACCGGATCGATCCCCTCGCCGGAGGTGAAAGACCGATGATCGAGCGCA
This sequence comes from Candidatus Limnocylindria bacterium, assembly GCA_035464915.1. GTDB lineage: Bacteria > Desulfobacterota > Deferrimicrobia > Deferrimicrobiales > Deferrimicrobiaceae > CSP1-8. Next base: position 127 of record DATHRT010000205.1, on the reverse strand, counting down.
GGGTCGTCGTCTTTCCCATTCCGTTTCTCCCGAGGAGGGCGACGATCTCCCCCTCCTCCACGGACAGGGAGACGTCCTGGAGGATGTGACTGGTGCCGTAATAGGTGTCGATGCGGGAAACTTCGAG
>DATHRT010000204.1:0-10667 GCA_035464915.1 Candidatus Limnocylindria bacterium | reverse complement strand
GCGGCGGCACCCGATGGCCTCCGCGCTCTACCTGATCCTCACCCTTTTTGCCGTCGCGGCCCTCTTCGCCCTCCGGCAGGCGCACTTCCTCGCGGCGATCCAGGTCATCGTCTACGCGGGCGCGGTGGTCGTCCTGTTCATATTCGTGATCATGCTGATCAACGTGCCCGATAACCGTCTGCCGATGGAGCGCCTGACGGGGCTGCGCTTTCTCGGGGTCACCGTCGCGGGGCTGCTCATCCTTGAGTCGGCGCTGGTGGCCCGACGCTTCGTCATTCCGGGAACCCCCGCCGCGGACTCCGGCTCAGTGGAGGCCGTGGGGCGCGCGCTGTTCACCGATTACCTCCTCGCGTTCGAGCTCACCTCGGTCTTGCTGCTGGCCGCGGTGATCGGGGCGATTGCGCTGGCGAAGAAGAAACTGTGACGGTGCGCGGGACACAGGCGCACCACGGGCGGAGAACCTTGTCATGATGGAACCGTCGGCATACCTGCTCCTCTCCGGGATCCTGTTCGGAATCGGCGTGGCGGGGGTGGTGGCGCGCAAGAACGCCCTCATCATCCTCATGAGCGTGGAGATCATGCTCAACGCCGTCAACGTGGCCTTCATCGCGGTCGGGTCCTACCTGGGCGACGTCACGGGATCGGTCTTCGCCTTCATGGTCATGACCGTTGCGGCGGCCGAAGCCGCGGTGGGGCTGGCGATCCTCATTGCGATCTACCGCCTGAAGGAAACGATCGACATCACGGAACTGAGCGTGCTCAAGTGGTAAACGAATTCCTCAACTATCTGTGGCTCGTCCCCGCGCTGCCTCTCCTGGGGGTGATCGTGAACAGCGGGATCGCGCTCTTCGCGGAGCGTCCGCTTCTCCTGGCGGAGGACGCCCGCCGCCCGTCCGATTCCCCCGGCCAACAGGCCGACACCCCCGGCGGGGACCACGGCCATGGGCACGGGACCTCTTCCCACGGACCTTCGACCCGTGGGACTTCGGCCCCGATGGTAAAAGGGCACGGGGCCTCGCACGCCGCGCCGGGGTACCGGAAGGTGGTCGCGGTTCTCGGCCCGGCGGTGGTGGGCGCCTCCTTCGTCGTGTCGCTCCTGGCCGTCCTCGCGCTGGCCGCGAGGCCCCCGCACGACCGGCTCTTCGTCCAGGTCCTCTTCCCGTGGATCCAGGCGGGGACCTTTTCCGCTCCGGCGGCCTTTCAGCTCGACCCTCTCTCCTCCGTGATGATCCTGGTGGTCACCGGCGTCGGTTTCCTGATCCACGTCTACTCCGTGGGGTACATGTCCCACGAGAGGGCCTTCGCGCGGTACTTCGTCTACCTGAACCTTTTCACCTTCGCGATGCTTCTTCTCGTCCTCGGCAGCAACTTCCTCCTGATGTTCGTGGGATGGGAGGGGGTGGGGCTGTGCTCCTACCTGCTGATAGGCTACTGGTACGAGAAGAAGAGCGCCGCCGACGCCGGGAAGAAGGCGTTCATCGTGAACCGGGTGGGCGATTTCGGTTTCCTCGTGGCCGTGTTCCTCATCTTCTGGACCTTCGGAACCGTCGAGTACACCGAGGTCTTCGCCCGGATCCCGGGTCTGGCGGAGAGCGGCGTGCTCACAACCGGGATCGCCACCGCGATCACCCTTCTCCTGTTCGTCGGGGCCGTGGGAAAGTCGGCGCAGATTCCGCTCTACGTATGGCTCCCGGACGCGATGGAGGGCCCCACCCCCGTTTCCGCCCTGATCCACGCCGCCACGATGGTCACCGCCGGGGTGTACATGGTCGCCCGGACAAACGCGCTTTACCTGCTGGCACCGACTTCCATGATGGTGGTGGCGGTGGTCGGCGCGGCGACCGCCATCTTCTCCGCCACCATCGGGATCACGCAGAACGACATAAAACGCGTGCTGGCCTACTCCACCGTCTCCCAGCTGGGGTACATGTTTCTCGCCTGCGGCGTCGGCGCGTTCACCGCCGGGATCTTTCATCTCATGACCCATGCCTTCTTCAAGGCCCTCCTGTTCCTGGGCTCCGGGTCGGTGATCCACGCCCTCTCCGGAGAGCAGGACATGCGGAAGATGGGCTCCCTGAAAAACCGCCTTCCCGTGACCTTCATCACGATGTTCATCGCGACGCTGGCGCTCTCGGGGATCCCCGGGCTGTCCGGTTTCTTCTCCAAGGACGAGATCCTCTGGAAGTCCTTCTCCTCCGGGCACGGCCATGTGGGCCTGTGGCTGGTCGGGACGGCCGCGGCGGGGATCACGGCCTTCTACATGTTCCGCCTGGTCTTCCTGACCTTCTTCGGAAATTCGCGGATGGACCCGGAGGTGGAGAAGCACGTCCACGAGTCCCCGTACTCGATGACCGTCCCCCTGATGATCCTTGCCGTCCTCGCGGTGGCGGGCGGCTGGGTCGGCATCCCCCACGTCCTGGGCGGCCACAACTACTTCGAGGAGTGGCTTGCCCCCGTCTTCGCGCACGGGGCGGAAGGGGCGGCCCACGGCGGGGCTCACGCAAGCGCGGCCCTCGAGTACCTGCTCATGGCCGGGTCGGTGGGCGTGGCGCTGTGCGGGATCGGGCTCGCCTGGTACCTGTACCGGGTCCGCACGGAGAAGCCCGGGGAGATCGCCAAAGCGGTGCCGGGTCTCTACGATCTGGTGCTGAACAAATATTACGTGGACGAGATCTACGATGTTGCCATCGTGCGAAAGATCGTGAACGGCTCGATCTGGCTGTGGGAAGCGTTCGACGCCGCGTTTATCGACGGGATCGTAAACGGCATCGCGGCCTTCGTGAAGGGGGCGGGTGCAAGGACGAGGCGCCTGCAGACCGGCGTGGTGGGGAACTACGCCCTTTCCCTGCTCCTGGGCGCGGTGATCCTCGTCGGATTCCTGATCTGGCCGTGAGAGCGGCGGACAAAAGTTCCCGGAGCGTGTGCCGATGACATCCATACCGCAGGCATTGGTGGCGAACCTGCTGAGCGTGCTGATCTTCTTCCCGCTTGCCGGGGTCCTGGCGCTCGTTTTCCTGCCGAGGGAGAACGGAAGGCTTCTCAAAAACCTGACCTTCGGTATCACGCTCGCGGAGTTCCTCCTGTCCCTGCCCGTTGCGCTCCTGTTCGACGGGTCGACCGCCGCGATGCAGTTCGTCCAGAAGGTCCCCTGGATTCCGCAGTATGGGATCAGCTACCACGTGGGCGTGGACGGCATCTCCCTGTGGCTTTTGATGCTGACCACGCTCCTGATGCCGGTCACCATCCTGTCCACCTACAAATCCGTCGAGAAGCACGTGAAGGAGTTCATGATCTTCATGCTCCTCCTCGAGGTCGGGATGGTGGGCGTGTTCCTCGCGGTCGATCTCTTCCTGTTCTACATCTTCTGGGAGCTCGTCCTCATCCCGATGTACTTCCTGATCGGCGTGTGGGGGAGCGACCGGCGCATCTACTCGGCGATCAAGTTCTTCCTGTTCACCTTCACGGGCTCGGTGCTGATGCTGGTCGCCATCATCGCGCTCTATTTTCACCACTACCAGGCGACCGGGGTCTACTCCACCGACCTCCTGGCCATGTACGAACTGGCCATCCCTGTGAAGCTCCAGTTCTGGATGTTCGCCGCGTTCGCGCTGGCGTTCGCCTTCAAGGTCCCGATGTTCCCGTTCCACACGTGGCTGCCCGACGCCCACGTGGACGCCCCCACCGCGGGGTCGGTTATCCTGGCGGCGGTCCTTTTGAAGATGGGGACGTACGGGTTCCTGCGGTTCGCGATGCCCCTGTTCCCCGTGGCCGCCGTGGACCTGACGCCGCTTATGGCGACGCTTGCGGTCATCGGGATCATCTACGGCGCCCTGGTGGCGATGGTCCAGAAGGACATCAAGAAGCTCGTGGCCTACTCCTCCGTCGCTCACCTGGGTTTCGTGATGCTCGGGCTGTTCGCGTTCAATGTTCAGGGAATCGAGGGGGGAATTCTCCAGATGGTCAACCACGGCATCTCGACGGGGGCCCTCTTCCTCCTGGTCGGCATCATCTACGAGCGGCGCCACACCCGCCTCATCTCGGAGTACGGCGGGCTCTCCCGGGTGCTCCCCCTGTACGCTGCCTTCTTCCTGATCGTCACGCTCTCCTCGATCGGTCTCCCGGGCTTGAACGGCTTCGTCGGGGAGTTCCTCATCCTGGTGGGGGCGTTTGAGTCGATGCGGGCGCTCACGGTGGTGGCGGCCAGCGGGGTCATCTTCGCGGCGGTCTACCTGCTCTGGATGTTCCAGCGGGTGATGTTTGGACAAATCACGAACGAGAAGAACCGGCACCTGCCGGACATGAACGCGCGGGAGGTGGCCTACATGCTGCCTCTCCTCGTGTTTGTTTTCTGGATCGGGGTCTACCCCCAGACGTTTCTCCGGAAGATGGACGCCTCCGTGGAAGCCCTCGTGACGCGGATCGAGACGAAACGCCAGGCGGCGCTTTCCGGCTCCCCCCCGGAAGAGACGCTGCTCGCCCGCTATTTCGATGTGAGGAAGTGAGGCAACGATGGGACCTATTGCCATCGACATTCCGGCGCTGGTGACGAGCCTCTACAGCATCCTCCCCGAAATCCTCGTGGTGGCCACGGCGATCTTCATCCTTCTCCTTGACCTGGTGATTCCCGAGGAGAACAAGCGGGTTCTCTGCGGCTCGGGGCTGGTCGGCATCGGGATCGCCCTCTTCTCCGTATACGCTCTCGGACAGGGAAAGATCGAGGGGTTCTCGGGGATGATCGTCCACGACGGGGCGGGCGCCTTCTTCGACGTCGTGATCCTCTCCGCCTGCGCGCTCACGCTCCTGATGGCGACCGGCTACTCCGAGTGGGAAGGGACGAACAAGGGGGAGTTCTACTCGCTCGTCCTGCTCTCCACGTCGGGGATGATGTTCATGGCCAAGGGAACCGACCTGATGACGATCTTCCTCGGTCTGGAGACGCTGTCGATACCGATCTATGTCCTCGTCGGATTCCACCGCAACCGGATGTCCTCGGTCGAGGGGGCCCTGAAGTACTTCCTCCTGGGCGCCTTCGCCTCGGGGTTCCTCCTCTACGGCATCGCCCTGATATACGCGGCCACCGGCACGACGAAGATCCCCGTCCTGGCGACGATGCTCTATGATCCGCGGATTCTGGCGAGCCCGCTCTTTCTCGTCGGGACGGGCCTGCTCCTTACCGGGTTCGGCTTCAAGGTGTCGCTCGTCCCCTTTCACATGTGGACCCCGGACGCGTACGAAGGGGCCCCGACGGTTATCACCGCCTTCATGTCCGCCGCGGTCAAGGCGGCTGCCTTCGCCGCGCTCATCCGGGTGCTCCTGGTGGCCCTTCCCGGCGTGCAGCCCGCCCTGTGGAAGGTCCTCTGGGGCCTGGCCGTGCTGACGATGACCGTGGGGAACCTTTCGGCGCTCGTGCAGGACAACGTAAAAAGGCTGCTCGCCTACTCCTCGATCGCCCACGCCGGGTACGTCCTGGTCGGGCTCGTCTCCGGCGACGTCCTCGGCGGACAGGCTTCCCTGTTCTACCTCCTGGTGTATGCGTTCATGAACATGGGCGCGTTCGGCGTGGTGATCCTCATCGCACAAAAGGAGGACGACGGGTACGACATCTCGCACCTGAAGGGGATCGGCTTCAAGTACCCGGTGCTGGGCGCATTGCTCACCCTGTTTCTCGTATCGCTGGGGGGGATTCCGCCGACGGCCGGATTCGTCGGGAAGTTCTACCTCTTCAGCGCCGCAGTGAAGAACGGATATATCTGGCTGGCCGTCATCGGCGTGCTGAACAGCGCCGCCTCCGTCTACTACTACCTGCGGCTGGTCGTTTACATGTACATGGTGCCCGCGGAAGGCGAGGTCTCCGTCCCGCGCCCGCCGCGCTTCCTCTTCTCGCTGGCCCTGTCCGCCTCGGCGGCCGTCGTCGTCGTACTGGGGATCGTCCCCCGCTCCGTATTGGAGATCGCCGAGCGCTCCGTCCTCTCCATGCTGATGTAAGAACAGGGACGTTCCTAAGAACTCTTCCTCCCCTGCGGCGGAAGGATCCTCACTCCCGGGGGGCTTCCCGCGCCGCCTCCAACATCCTCTCCGCGGGCACCGCGCCCACGAGGATCTTGTTTCCGATGAGGAAGGTGGGAACCCCCGTGATGCCAAGCTGGGCGGCAACCGCCCGGTTCGCGCCCAGCGTCTCCTCGAAGGCCGGCTCGCTCCAGGCGCGCTCCACGACGTCGGGAGTCACCCCGGACTCTTCCGCCAGGCTCCGGAGCACGGAGTCGTCGCCGATGTTTCTTCCCTCGCCGAAGAATGCCGCAAAGAGCTTCTCGTTGAGGGCGTGAAACACATCCGCCCCTTCCCCCTTCGCCGCTTCGGCGAGCAGAAGCGCCTTGTGGGAGTTCGTCGTGAACTTTCGCTCGGCAAGGGGGATATTCTCTTCACCAGCCATCCGGGAGAGGTGCTCCATCATCTGCCGCCACTGTCCCGGCGGGTACCCCAGTTCCGAAACCGGCATCCCGGAAGGTGGCGTTTCCGGGTGGATCTCGAAAAAGCGCCAGTCCACCGCAAGATCGTAGTGCTCGGCAAGCCTGGCCAGGCGCCTGTCCCCTATGTAGCAGAACGGGCAAATATAATCGGAAAAAACAGACACCGAAAGCTTTGGTTTCTCGCCCATGTCCCCCTGCCCCTTTTTCTCTTTTTCACGTCTTTCCGTAACGTTTTGGATACCCCCGAACGGCAGGGGGATTCGTCGTCTTTCGCTTATCGGGATTTATGGAACCCCTTTACGGTACCATCGGACCGGCAGGAACCGGGGGACGCGCTGCTGGTAGTTTCGGTACTCCTCCCCGAAAGTGTGGATCATGCGACGCTCCTCGAAGAAGGTCCCCACGTAGAAATAGAGGATGACCAATACCGTGGAGAGGAAGGTGTTGCGGCTCTGCACGGGGTGAAAGGCGAGAATCACGGAGATGCCGAGATAGAGGGGATGACGGACGATGCGGTACGCTTTTCCGGTGAAGAGTCGCACCCCCCGTTCCGGTTCCTTCGCCCCGCCGTCCCGGTGCCGCCTCCACTGGCGGATGCCGAGGAACTCCCTTATGTCCCAAGGGGTCCAGAAAAGCAGTGCGAAAGCGCAAGCCTGAACGGCGTGGAACAGAAAACGCACTCCGCCCTCCAGGCGATAGAGGGAATGGTCCGGTACGGTCCGGAGATACAGGACGAGCAGGAAAAATGCGACGAAGGAGTACGCGGTGAAGAGAAGACGGTGATACGCGAGGAATGCCCTCTCCCCCATCGACCGGCGCGCAAGGCCTTCATACCTTTCCGAAACGGTCAGGCTATGAAAGACCGCGAAGGCGGTCCACGCCAGAATCACCCGCAGCACGTCCAATCACGCCTCCCCCGCCGCCAAAAGACAGTCGATGGTTCTTCTTCGCCAGGGGCCTGCCCCGGATCCGGGCGGCGCCTTCGTCAAATATAGCATTGGGGCATAGAAGGCAAAGACTCCCCCTGATCCCGGGGGCCGGATATACTGGGGCGGATGGACTGCCCCATTTGCAGGATATCCTCCCTGCGCCGGGTAATGGCGGGGAACCAGGAGATCGACCGGTGCCTTGCCTGCGGAGCCCTCTGGTTCGACTACGGGGAGATCCGCGAGCTCACGGGAGGACACCTGGCGGTCGAGCCCGAGGAGGAGACGACGCAGGATCCTCCGGGAGGATTGCTCCGCAAGATGCACCGGCAGGCGATGTCGCTTTCCTGCCCGCGGTGCGGAGGGCCCGTGGGGGCGATCGATTTCCAGATGACGGGGGTCCCCGTCATCCGCTGCCGGGAGTGCCGGGGATATCTCGCGCCGCGCCGGTCCGCGGCCGCCATTGTCGAACGTTTCCGGATCGCCCGTCAGCACGGCAAGAAGTTCGCCGACCTCGGGGAGTCGCTCGCCGGGGCGATGAAGCGCCGGATGGAGCGCAGGCACGGGCCTGTCATGGGCACGTCGGACATGCCGATCCCTCTTCCGTTCATCGTGCCCCTCGCCGACGATGGGCCGGCCGTTTCCTCGTTCCCCCTTGTGACCTCCCTGCTGATCGGGCTGTCCCTGGGCGTTCATATCCTCGCCCGGATCGCGGACGCGACCATTACGCTGCCCGGAGGCCTTCCCGGCCTTCCTTCGGGATCAGGATTCCAGGGCGTATCTGTTACCGACCTCTTGATTTTCCCGTTCCTGCACGCCGGACTGGTGCCGCTTCTGACCGGCGCCCTGTTTCTGTTCGTCCTGGGGGACAACGTGGAGGACCGGATGGGGTGGCTGCCGTTTCTTCTTCTGTATCTTTCGTGCGGCGTCCTTGCGGGGACGGCCCACGTCCTCTGGGGGAAGCCGGGTGGGTATGCGGCCCTCGGGTCGGCGGGCGCGGTCGCGGGGGTCCTGGGCGCCTACCTCGTCTTTTTCCCCGACGTCGCCATCGAAATGTACGGACTGGGAAAAGTGACTACCGTTCCAGCGTATCTGTTCGCTTGCGCATGGGTGGCGGCTGCGTTTCTCATCGGTCCCGGCCCGTTCGTGGAATTCCTAAACCCCGCGCCCCTCTCTCTGGCCGGGAACCTCGCAGGATTCGGGGCGGGGGTTGCCGGCGCGGTTTTCTGGCAGTTCCGTGAGGAACGTCCTGCCGGCCGTTCTTCATCCGGCAACATAAGCTGACCCCCCTCCCCTTCTTGCGTTATTTTCCCTTGCGCAACACCCGCTTGTCGCCTATCCGCAGGGTCACCTTGGACATGTCGAAGTGTTCGAGCAGCGGGATGACGTATTTCCGTGAGAGGCCGCCCGTCATTTCCTTGAACTCCGGGACGGTGATCTCGCCCTTGTTTCCCAGGTAGGCAACGAGCTTCTCCTTCAATGCGCCGATCGCTCCGGGGTCGAAGAAAAGTTCCTTCACGCGCAGGACGGCGCCCCCCTTGACGAGCGCATCCAGTGTCTTTTCGAACTCCTTCCTATCCGGCGGACGCAGAAGGTCTCCCAGTTCCGCCCGGGAGAGGGCGGACAATCCCGTCTCCCGCAGTTTTGCAGTGATGGATCTGGCCAGAGGTGACGATAGCTCCACCGACCGCGGCTTTTTCGCCGGCAAAAAGAAGAAATCCCCCGCCTTGCCCACGTCCGGGCGGGCAGTGAGCGCGAGCGCGACAAGTTCCGGGTCGTGCCCGCCTGGCATCTGGGCCGCGACCTCCTCGCGCGGGAATCCCTCCCGGTCCGGGAACCGGTCATGGAGCGCGGTGAGGGCGTGGATCCCCTTTCTCCCCGTCTCCTCCACCGCGGCGGCGTGCCAGTACCGGCTCCCCCCTGCATCCACCAGGATCTTCCCGCAAGAAGCCAGGCGCCCGATTTCGGCCTGCGCCGCGGGAAGCCCTACCCCTGCGATGACGGCGGACTCCTTTGCCTTAAGCCCGCTGCGTCCGGCTTCCTGCAGGGCGGCCAGGACCCGGTCGGACAGCTCGAGGGATCGCAAGCCGGAAAGCGCCTGCGGGACCGCCTTTCCGGTACCTTTACGCCGGGGGGGATAGGGGTTCAACACCCGCCCTCCCCCGATCGTGTACCCGAAGTTCTCGAGGGCGGAGAAGCCGCGCAGAATGAAGCGGTCCCCCCCCATGAGAACGATCTCCTCGTCGAGGGTTACCCGGGCGTACCCCGAGCCGCCGGGCGGGATTTCCGATGCGCCGAGGAGGAGGACCTTCGCGAGGGAGGACGACGTCCCCGAGTGGAACGAGACCCGGGCGCGGCTTTTCATCGGCCGGGGGGCCATCGGGAGGTATTCGACGAACGCGTCGGCCTCCTTCGTGGGGGAAAGCGTCCCCGGGTGACACAGGACCGACCCGCGAGGCACGCTCTCCTTTTCCACGCCCTGGAGGTTTACCGCGGTGCGCGTCCCCGCCGAGGAGGATTCCGCCGTGCCCCCGTGCACCTGCAGACCCCGGACGCGGGCGACCGGCCCACCGGGCAGCACCTGGACCTCGTCCCCGGACCGGACGGTTCCCCCGGTCACGGTACCGGTCACCACCGTGCCGAACCCTTTCATCGAGAACGAACGGTCGACGGGTAGCCGGAAGAAAAGCCCCGGGTCCTTCCCCTGTGCGCGCGAGGCGATGGCGTCGAGTGCCTCCGTAAGCGCCGGAAGCCCCTCCCCCGTCACCGCGGAAACCCGCACCACGGGGGCGTCGGAAAGGAATGTGCCGCGGACGAAGCGGCTCACCTCCTCCTCTTGGAGGACGGCCCAGTCGGCGTCCACCTTGTCGCACTTGGTCAGGGCCACGAGGCCGTCCCGGACGGAGAGAAGACGGCAGATGTCCAGATGCTCCCGGGTCTGCGGCATCACTCCCTCGTCCGCGGCGACGACCAGCATCACGATGTCGATGCCGGCGGCGCCGGCGACCATCGTCCGTACGAACTTCTCGTGTCCGGGGACGTCGATGATCCCCGCGAGCGTCCCGGAGGGGAGGAGGAGATGCGCGAACCCCAGTTCGATCGTGATCCCCCGCTCCTTCTCTTCCTTCAACCGGTCCGGATCGGTCCCCGTGAGCGCAAGGACCAGGGCGCTTTTGCCGTGGTCGATGTGTCCGGCTGTTCCGACGATCACCTTTTTCGACATAGGCCTATCTTACCGGATTCGGGAAGAGGTTATAATGTGGTGGGAAACGGA
>DATHRT010000203.1:0-2777 GCA_035464915.1 Candidatus Limnocylindria bacterium | reverse complement strand
TATCTGAGGAATCGATCGTTGTCAACTGCGTAAAATGATTTCAAATATGATGTAATCCCCTCCGCGCATCCCGACCGCCCCGAAACGCATTTTCATCCAGGTCGATTCCCCCCTGTGTTCAACAATGGTTCTTGACACAAGCATCGGCAAAAAGGTAAAAAACTGTATCTCGAAATGTAAGGTTGCGCTGACGCTTCATACGGCACGCCGGAATCAACTCCGATACCAGCGGAGGTGCGATGAACCATTGGAAGCTATTTGCCATCCCTGCCTTTTTCCTGTTCTTTATCAGCGGGTGTTCGGATTCGACAAGTTTTACTCAGCCCATTGCTTATAATCACAAGAAGCATATAGAGGAAGCAGGACTTACCTGTTTCGACTGTCACTCTCAAGTGCTCACCCACCAAAAAGCCTCTATTCCCAATATCCAATTTTGCAAGAACTGCCATGAAGAAGCGATGACGGACAGCAAAGAAGAGGAGAAACTGGTTGCCTACATCAAGAAAAATCAACCGATCCCATGGATTCAAGTACATCGAGTGCCCGACCATGCCTATTTCTCGCACAGGCGACATGTGTCGTTGGGAAAGATCGCCTGCCAGGATTGCCACGGCGATGTAAATAATATGACCCTTCCATTTTCAAAGCCGCATATCCCAATTAAAATGAAGCTTTGCATCCGGTGTCACGAAAAGAAACAAGTAACCACCGATTGCGCGGCATGCCATCGCTAGTGTACAGGAGCGGAATGTGAAAATCTCGCGTCGCGTATTTCTTCAATTGTTGGGAGCAACGGGCGCTCTCGCGGGGGGAGTCTCCCGGATCTGGGCGATACCGGACGAGTGGAGGGAGAAACTGCGATCCGGCCCCCGCCTCGAAACGTGGATCGTGTCCACCTGCGGACAATGCCCGGCGGGATGCGGCATTCGCGTTAGGCTGATCGACGATATTCCGGTCCGGATTCTCGGCAACCCGATCGCCCCGGTGAACAACGGGTTTGTCTGCCCAATGGGAGAGGCGGGGCTCGAACTCCTCTACCATCCCGACCGGATCGCTACGCCCATGCGGCGCAAGGGGAAGAAGGGAGAGCGCGGGTGGGAGCCTGTTTCCTGGGACGACGCCCTGGAGCAGATCTCCCAGGCTCTCGGGAAACCGGGAAAGGAAAAACCACCCGGCCCGTTCGGGTTCCTGATGGGGGACCGAAACACGCTGCTCACGCAACTTGCAGGGGAATTCGCCTCCCGTTCGGGGTCTTCCCACTTTTTTCCCTGGCGCACACCCAGCGTCAACGAGCTGGGGTTCTGGCAGGGGGGCTTGGAATTTCCCCCCCTCGCCTTCGACCTGAAGAAGACGGATTACATGATCACATTCGGAACGAACCTCCTGGAGGAACCTCTGTCCCCCGTATACTTTAACCGCATCTACTCGGGGTTAAAAGAGAAGCGGGTGCGCACGGGCCTGAAGATGGTGCATGTGGACGCGCGCATGTCCCAGGCCGGCAGGAACGCCACAGAGTGGGTGCAGATCCGGCCGGGAAGCATGGGGGTCCTCGCCCTGGGGCTTACGTACGTGATCCTGCGGGACAATATATATGACCAGGACTTCATTAGCCGCCATACGCAGGATTTTCGAAAAGGAAGCGCCGATTTCCAAAGCATGGTCACCCGGGACTACTCCCCCGACCGCGTTTCGGAGGTCACCGGGGTCCCGGCACAGACCATCCTCCGGCTGGCCCGGGAATTCGGCTCCGCGAAGGCGCCCCTGGCTCTGGCCGGGGGGACCATGGCCTCCAGCGAAATGGAGCTTTTCACCCAGTGGGGGGTGGCAAGTCTAAACGCCCTGTCCGGCAGTTTCACCGCGGAAGGGTTGTGGCGCGATCCGGCGCCGGTTCCCTGGGACCCGTTTCCCGTGTCCGCTTTCAGCCCCCGGTCGGGCGCTTTTTCCCGCAAACCGGAGTACGGCCTCGATTCCGACCTGCCCGCCTCCTGGATGGCGGAGAATCTGCCGGCGCTTGCCGAAGCCGGCAAAATACCCGACCTGGAAACGCTTCTTATCGCTCATGTCAATCCGGTATTCCAGGCGTCGAACCAGAACTCTTGGAGGGATTGGCTCTCCCGGATCCCTCTCGTCGTCCAGTTTACCGCGATGATCGATGATACCTCTCCCTATGCCGACCTCGTTCTGCCGCTGACCACGTATCTGGAGCAGTGGGACCTGGCGCTGCCCACTCCGAATCTTCCCTTTTCCCAGCTGGGCCTGCAGCAGCCGGTCGTCGCCCCTCTGTCGAGAGCGCGCCCTCTCGGGGACGTTCTCCTTCGCCTCGGGAAGGAGGCGGGCGTTGACCTGCTCCCGGTACGCAGCGGAAATTCGTATGGAGAGTACGTAGAGGCACGTATGAAGCAGATCTTCGCCGCGGGGAAGGGAACGCCGTTCTTCGAGGCGGTTTCCCTGGAGTTCCTGGAGGATCTACGCAAACGCGGCTGGCAGGTGTACAGCTACCCGGCCTTCGAGGACTTCTGGCGTCTGCTCCGGGAAAAGGGGGGATGGTGGGATCCGGGGGAATACCCTGCGGTGGACTGGAAGAGAAAAAAGAAGTTTCTCTTTCCGACCGCCTCCCGCCTGGCGGCCCTGTTGAAGGAGGCCCCGGTGCCTCGACCGGAAGGAGGAGGGGAAACAATAGACAAGACACCCAACCTGTGGCTCGAAGAAGGGATCCGGAGACCCGGTGGCCCGAACTCCTTTTTCCTGGTCCCCTTTACCTCGCTCATGAACAGGTC
>DATHRT010000202.1:0-13145 GCA_035464915.1 Candidatus Limnocylindria bacterium | reverse complement strand
GGGAACCGGAGGGTTCGGATCAATCCACCAGTTTGTTCCGGATGGCATAATAGGTTATTTCCGGGTTGTTCTTCATCCTCGTCTTCAGCGGGATATCGGCCCGATAGCTGCCGATTGTCTTCACGCCTAAAAAGGCAGTTGTTTGCACGGGGTTTGCAGTCCCTGACGCCAGGCGTGTGCATGGATTTCGTTTTGCATCCCGTCACACGGTCCCTATACTGGCAATGAAAGGCCGCCCGAAGCGTCGGCGGGCGGTGTGCCGGCCACTCCTTGTGCCGCTTCGCCCGTTGACCACGGATGTTGAGGGAGTGGCTCACGACGAGGGAAACCCTCCACGGGTACCAAGATATGGCCAACGACAAACCACGCATGTTTGGATGCCAACCACAAAACTACTCGTGTAATATCCTCTGGCTTCCGTCGTCGTCCGTTTGGCAACCCCTTTGTTACCACATACAAACCGGCAATCGAGGAGGCAAGCATTATCGTTGTTTCCACCCGGCCCGGCGCCCCTCCTGCCCCACCGTGATTTCGTTTCAGAGGAGAGCGATGGCAGGCCTACTGGTCCTCATGACCGCGCTGTTTTGGCAGTGCCCCCTCGCGGCGGCCCCGGTCCCGGTGCGTTTCGCCGAGGGATCCCTCCATGGGTTCCTCGTGCTGAGCACCCCCAAGGAAGTCCTCATTGCTTCGGGCGATCTTCTCCAGCTCGGCCGGGACGGAGAAGTCCAGAGCCGTCTGGTGTTCCACTTCAAGGATGGATCGGTGTTCGACGAAACGGTGGTGTTCACCCAACGGAACGTCTTTACCATGCAGAGCTACCACTTGGTGCAGCGCGGGCCGGTATTCCCCGAGGACACCGAGATCTCGCTGGAGCGGGCCTCCGGGAAGTACTATGTGAAAACCAAGGCCCACAAGGACGGACGGGAGAAGGTGCTCGACGGCACGCTCGATCTGCCCCTCGACGCCTACAACGGTATGGTCCTCACCGTCCTAAAGAACCTCTCCAGCGGGGCCGGCGAGACCGTCCACATGGTAGCCTTCACGCCCGCACCGAAGCTCATCAAGCTGGAACTGGTACCGGCGGGCGAGCACAAAATGCTGGTCGGTGGATCCGAAAAAACCGCAACCCAATACGTGCTCAAGCCAATACTCGGAATCTGGTTAAAGCTCTTCGCCTCGCTGCTTGGGCGTATGCCCCCGGACAATCACGCCTGGATCGTTACCGCCGATGTGCCGGCATTCGTGAAGTTCGAAGGGCCGCTCTATATGAAAGGACCGGTCTGGCGGATCGAATTGACGAGCCCCCGCTGGCCCGACCGGAATAGGTCGCGGCCATCTACCAGATAGAGGTCGAAGGGTGAACCGAAGCGGAACATGTTCCGTATGGGCGATAAGGGGGAATGGATGGGGGAATTCATCGTCATCGAACTGACCGCAACGGGAAAAGGGTCCTTCGCGGGACGGACCATGCGGGTTGCCGCCCTCCTTCTCCTGTTCGGGCTGCTTGCCCCTTCGGGCGTCTCGCCCGGCCCTGCCGCCGCTCCCGGCAACCTCTCTTCCCGCGGCGTAATGGTTGGGGACAATTCCGTCTTTCGCCCCGGGAATGTCCGCGTTTCCGAGCGTCTCTTCGGTCTCCCGGGTCTCACCAACATCGGTCGCGTGGCCAACGGAATCTTTCGGGGCGCCCAGCCGAAGCCCGAGGGGTACGCCACCCTGAAGGCGATGGGCGTCAGAACGGTGATCAATCTTCGCACGCGTCACGGGGAGAAGGAGGCGGTCGAGGCGGCGGAGATGCGATATGTCGAGATCCCCATGAATGTGTGGAAGAATGTCGACCCGGCGGCGGTGCGGAAGGTGCTGTCGGTGATGACCGACCTGGCGAACCAGCCCGTATTCGTCCACTGCTCTCGCGGGGCGGACCGCACGGGAGTGGTGGCGGCGGTCTACCGGATGGAGGTCGATGGGTGGAGCGAAGCGGAGGCGGAGGCGGAGATGGAGGCCTTCGGTTTCCACGAGGTCTGGTCACAGCTCAAAGAGTTCGTTCGCCGGTACAAGGGAGGAGCAGAAAGGGTTCCGGGCGGGGACGGCCCGTAAATCCATAGGGAATGGAGGTTCGGCGGATGACGGAAGGCGGGTCGGAGACGGGGAGGGTGTTCGTCCTTTCGGCGGCGGCCGGCGCGGGACATGTCCGGTCGGCGGAAGCTCTGGTAGCCGCCTTCGCGGCGAAGGGGATCGCCGCGAAGCATGTGGAGGTCCTGAAGTACTCCTCCTACTTCTTCAAGAAGGTTTTTTCGGATCTGTACTTCGAACTGGTCAACCGGCAGCCGGCGATCCTGGGGCTGGTCTACGACGCCATGGACCACCCGTGGATGTACAGGAAACGCCGCCTCGCGCTCGACCTGCTCAACACCCGGCCCCTCGCCAATCTGCTCAATGAGGAGCGGCCGCGGCTGGCCGTTTGCACCCACTTCCTCCCCGCTGAGATCCTTCTCCACCTGCGCAGGAAGAAGATCCTGGACATCCCGGTCGGGGTCGTGATTACGGACTTCGACCTCCACGCCATGTGGTTGTACCGGGGAGTGG
Source organism: Candidatus Limnocylindria bacterium (assembly GCA_035464915.1). Taxonomy (GTDB): domain Bacteria; phylum Desulfobacterota; class Deferrimicrobia; order Deferrimicrobiales; family Deferrimicrobiaceae; genus CSP1-8. The sequence goes on along the minus strand of DATHRT010000202.1, from coordinate 10,562 downwards.
ACTGGTACTTCGTGGCGTGCGAGGAAACGAAGGTCCACATGGCCGCGCTCGGGGTTCCGCCGGAGACGATCCACGTCACGGGGATCCCCATCGACCCGGCCTTCTCCGCGGCGAGAGAGAAAGCGGAAACCCGCCGTGCGCTGGGCCTCGAGCAGGACCTCACCACGGTCCTCGTCTCCGCGGGGGGGTTCGGGATGGGGCCCGTGGAGTCCCTTGCGAACGCCATGCAGGAGGTCCGGCAACCCATCCAGGTGGCCGTGGTGTGCGGAAAGAACCCGGACCTGAAGAGCCGCCTGGAGGATCTTCCGGCTCCCAACCACCCCGTGAAGATCGTAGGGTTCACGACCGAGATAGAGCGGTGGATGGCGGCCTCGGATCTCCTCGTCGGGAAAGCGGGGGGGCTCACCAGCTCGGAGGCGCTGGCCTCCGGCCTGGTGATGGTCATCGTCAATCCGATCCCGGGCCAGGAGGAGCGCAACAGCGACCATCTCCTCGAAGAGGGGGTCGCCATCCGGTGCAACAACCTCCCCGCTCTGGGCTACAAAATCGACTCCCTCCTGTCGGACAAGGAGCGGTTCGAGCGGATGCGGCAGGCGGTCCGCCGACTGGCCCGCCCAAACGCGGCGGCCGACGTCGCATCCCTGGTCTCCGGGACGATTACCTCACCAAAAAGCCCCTCTCCGACCACGTGAACGAATCGGGACGCCTTAACCGTTTCTTAACCCGGCGGGCCCTTGGATCCTATTATGATGGTAGTCGGGGCCGGCCGTATCCACGGCCGCCGGGGGGGAGTGGTGTTGCAGAAGCGCACGGGGCACCTGGCCGGGTTCCGGAAATTCCTCTGGGGGGTGGCGACCTCGGCGTTCCAGATGGAAGGCGCTTCCCGGTGCGACTGGACCCACTGGAACGTGAGGGACGAGCGCGACCGGAAGGCGAGGTTACACGGGGTGGGACATCATGCCCGGACGGACGAGGACCTTGCCCTGCTTCCCGCCCTGGGGGTCAACGCCTATCGTTTCTCCGTCGAGTGGAGCAGGGTGGTGCCCCGCCGTGGCGAGTGGGACCGCAAGGAGATGGATCGCTATGTGCGCATCGCCGGGACGCTCCGGGAGGCCGGTATCGAACCCGTGGTCACGCTCCACCACTTCACCAACCCTTCCTGGTTGGTCCGCCGTTCCACATGGGAGGACCCCTCCACCGCGGAGGAGTTCCTCCGGTTCGCCGAGCGCGCGGTGCGGTCCCTTCGGGAGAAAGCCCGGGTCTTCATCACATTCAACGAGCCGAATGTTTTCGTCGTAGGCGGTTACCTGGGCGGCATCATGCCGCCGGGGCGGAGGAGGCCCCGGGAGAGCTTCGCGGCCTTCGCCAACGTATTTCGCGCACATGGGGCTCTCTACGACATGATCCACTCGCAGGGGCGGGAGAAGGCGACGGTGGGATTGGCTCACAACATGGTGGCGTTCCATCCGGCTGCCGAAACATCGGCGATGGACCGGTGGGCCGTCCTGGTTGCGCACCAGTTCTACAACATGGGACTGATCGAGACGTTCCGCACCGGAACGTTCTCCGTCCGTCTTCCCTTCCTCCTCGACGAGGAAACCCCGGTGGGCGTTCGGGACAAGCTGGACTTCCTCGGCGTCAACTACTACTTCCGCATGTTCCTGCGCATGTCCCCTCTCCGCCTGAAAGAGCCGGAGTACTTCTGGGAGGACCGGACGGAGCGGGGCCTCACGGAGACTGGTTGGGAAGTCTACCCGCGGGGGTTGGAGGAGGTGTTGCGGGCAGCTGCCCTCGCGGGAGTTCCCATCGTCATCACCGAGAATGGAACCGCCGAAACCGATGATGGCCGGAAGATCGCCTACCTCAGAGACCACCTCCGGGTGGTCCACCGACTGATCCGGGAAGGGATCGACATCCGCGGGTACTTCTGGTGGTCCCTGATGGACAACTACGAGTGGCTCGAGGGACTGCGGCCCAGGTTCGGGCTGTACCGGGTCGACTTCGGGACGCTGGAACGGAAGGCCACCGCCGCCGCCTCCTACTTTGCCCGTTGGGTCCGGCGCCGGAGGACCCAGGAAAATGGCGGTCAGACGAAGCGGGCTTAACGCACTCTTCACCTCGCCGTTTGTCCTAATTTCTGACCGGTGTTTGTCCTATGACAGGACAAACACCGGTGTCAGAATCGGACAAACCATGGTTCACATTTCGGACATACGCCGATGCCCCAGGCGCGGGGAGGAAATTATAGTGTAGAAATCGTTTTCAAATAAAACCAGGAGGAGAAACAGTGAAACCCGCATTTGCCTTGTTCCCTGTTCTCGCTGTCGCCCTATTATTGGCCAATTCGCCTGCGCATGCGTCGTCCAAGACAGATAACCGCATCGAGGCATCTGCCAAGAAGACGTACGTGTTCAAAAACTACCTAAAGGGGGATGACATTAAAATCCAGTCCAAGGATGGCGTCGTCACCTTGACGGGGAGTGTCCTCGAAGAATCCCACAAATCATTGGCGGGGGAGACCATGGCGGAACTGCCCGGAGTCAAGAAGGTTGACAACCGGCTGGAAGTGAAAGGTGAAAGTCCCGCCGCAAACTCGGATCTATGGCTCGGCACGAAAGTGAAAACCATGCTCCTGTTCCATCGAAACGTGAACGGCTTAAATACAGAGGTTTCCGTTAAGGATGCCGTTGTGACCCTGCGAGGCGACGCGGCCAGCGAGGCGCAGAAGGAACTGACGACCGAATACGCCAAGGATGTCACAGGGGTCAAAGACGTAAAGAATGAGATGACCGTCTCCACAGCCTCGACAAAGAAACACGAAACCGTGGGCGAAATGATCGACGACGCTTCCATCACCGCCCAGATCAAGATGACATTGCTGTATCATCGCTCGACCAGTGCCGTCAGCACTAAGGTCAAGACGAAGAATGGGGTCGTTACCGTATCCGGCAAAGCTGGTAACGCAGCCGAAAAGGACCTGGTCACCAAGTTCGCAGGCGACGTTCACGGTGTAAAAAACGTGATCAACCGGATGACCGTTAGCAAGTCCAAATAAACTTTCGGCAACCTCCGGGAGCAATCCGGAATCCGCAGGGTCCGGCAAAGAAGAGGAGCCGACATGTCGACGTCGAATGCAACCCCCGAAGGCCGGTACGACAACAAGCGGAAAGGTAACGGATCCAGGCCCGACGGCAAGTTTCGACGGGCGTTCCTTGCCGGAGCCATCGCACTTGCCCTCCTGTTGCCGAACGCGGGTTTCGCCAAGGAGCCCGTCCCTGCCGTCGCACCCGAGAAGGGGGCGGTGGCGGCCGTCGACAATCTTCTGATCACGACGCCTCCCCCTCCCCCCAACGTGCGAAAACCCGTCCTGTCGTGGGGGACGGGGAACGGCAGGAGCTATTGGATCCCGGCGGGGGAGATTTTGGGCTTCGAGGCGCTCCTCAACGTGTACGGCCGCATCGCTGACCCCGACCTGGTGGACGAGAAATATTCGGAAGGGCATAAAGTCTACAGTGTGACCCCGTCCACCATCTGGAGGCACCTCACCAAAGGTCCCTGGGGATTCGACGGCGATTCCTTCCAGATCAACCAGATCCAGCATCCGTATCAGGGAGCCGTCTATCAGGGATTCGCGCGATCGGCCGGCATCGGCTTCTGGGAATCGTCCGTCTATACCTTCCTGGGCAGCTTCGTCTGGGAGGTGGCCGGAGAGACCACGAAGCCCTCCATCAATGACCAGGTAGCGAGCGGCATCGGCGGGAGTTTCCTGGGGGAGCCGCTCTTCCGGCTGGCGAGCCTGGTGCTCGAAGATGGCGGCGATCACCCCGGATTCTGGCGCGAGTTGGGCGCGGCGGTGATCTCACCCCCAACCGGCTTCAACCGCCTCGCTTTCGGCGACCGGTTCAAAGGGGTGTTCCCGAGCCACAACCCGGCCACTTTCACGCGCCTGCGGCTCGGCACGAGCCTGACCGACCACGTGGTCGGCATCAGCAATGTCCCCATCGACCGGACCGAGGTGACCGGAGACTACTCCCTCTCCTACGGGCTCCCCGGGAAAGACGGGTACACCTATGATCGCCCGTTCGACTACTTCCACTTCCAATTCACCGCCGTCTCCGGCAGGAGCGCCTTCGAAAACATCATGACCCGTGGCCTCCTCTTCGGAAAGAAATTCGAGGCAGGCGACGACTATCGCGGGGTGTGGGGCCTTTACGGGAGCTTCGACTACATCTCGCCGCAGGTCTTCCGCGTCTCCAGCACGGCCCTTTCCCTCGGCACCACCGGCCAGTGGTGGCTCTCGCGTGCGATCGCACTCCAAGGCTCGGCGCTCGGAGGTATCGGATACGGCGCGGGGGGCACTGTCCGCGCCAGCGAGGACCGCGACTACCACTACGGCGGGGCAGTGCAGGGGCTTCTCGCGGCCCGCCTGATCTTCGGCGACAAGGCCATGTTCGACGTGACGGGACGCGAGTACTATATCAGCGGCTTCGGTGCCACCCAGACGGACGGATCGGAGCGCATCTTCCGCGGGAACGCGTCGTTCACCGTGAGCGTTTACAAACGCCACGCGCTCGGGATCCAGTACGTCATGTCGAACCGGGATGCGTCCTCTTCCTTTGTTCCCAATAGTCACCAGACGGTTGGAACCTGGAGCATCGCCTACAACTTCCTCGGCGACTCCCGGTTCGGCGCCGTCGAGTGGCGGCCGGCCGTAATCGAGGGCCGCTAAAAACCGATGCTGCGGAAAGCGAAGGGAATAATGGCGAGGACCTTCTTCCTCCGAATCGGACTTGTACTGGCCGTGTCGCTTCTCCCCCTCGGTCATCAATGTATCGCGGAGGATAACGGGGCGATTTCACGGAGCATCGAAGCCGTAAAAACGGACTTCGGGAATTTTTACCTGGATCGGGCGAACCTGACAAAGCTCGGAATCGGCGTTGCCGGGGCCGCCGTGTTCGCCAACACGAACATGGATCGGTATATCCGCAACAAGTACCAGAACGACCTGCGAAGCAAGGAAACGAACGAAGCAACGAAACCATTCAATATGTCCGGCACCGTGCTCTTTCTCGTTACCGTACCGGTCTACATCGGCGCCTTCGGGGCCGGGTTGGCGCTTCATAATTCGACGATGGAGGAATGGGCCCAAAAATCGTTCCGGGCAAGCCTCGTGGGCGAACCAGCCGTCGTGTTCCTGGCGCCGGCCATCGGGGCAGACCGGCCGACCGAGGGAGATTCCCATTGGAGGCCGTATCGAAATACCCGTGGGGTCAGCGGTCACACGTTCGTCGGCGGGGTTCCTTTCATCACCGCCGCGAAAATGAGCGAAAACCCCTACCTGAAGGCGATCTTTTACGGGATTTCGACGTTTACGGGGCTCTCCCGGATCAACAACGACAAGCACTATTTTTCCCAGGCGGCCCTGGGGTGGTACATCGCTTATTTGAGCTGCGCCGTCGTCGAGAAGGAAAACGATCGGCAGGAAGGACGCTTGCACGTCCGATTCGCGGCCGTCCCGGACGGGATCGCGATTACGGTACAGAAGAGCTATTCACCGTAAGCCTCACTCCGTTCCAAAGCGGATTCCCGCTGATGCTCTACCCCGCTAGGACAAACACCGGTCCGAGAATCAGACAAACAGCGATTCGCGTATCGGACATATGCCGATCACAAAGGCCGCCGGCCATGCTTACACTGGATAGGTATCGACAGGGACCGCTACAAGGAGGATGGCAGCCGTGCGTTTCCTTCCGGGGACGATCATTCTCGTCCTCATCTTTCATTGCCTCTCCGCCTTCGGTGAGGAGATCCACACCGGGCAGCCCCTTGTATCGGAGGACGTCAAGCCGTCAAACAACGGCGCCATCCCCGCCAATGAAGGCTACATCGACAGTTCACACGCCTATGTAGATCGGAAGATCAACGAGGTGGTCACGTGGTTCGACAGTCTCTTCGGCGACTCGGCCGGCGGCGATCCGGCAAAGGCGAAAAACAAACTGCGGTGGTCCAACGAACTGCGGGCGGAAAAGGGGAATGGGATTAGATACCGATCGTCCTTCCGGGCGCACCTGCGCTTTCCGAAGTTCGAAAAGAGGGTCAGGCTGGTGATCATTCAGGAAAACAGGGAGGAGGCGGTCGCCCCGATCCCGAGCGACCCGGGGACCCCGGTCGTGAACACACCCACGAAGGCGAATACCTTGCGGGCAGTGAACACGGAACTCCGCTACTACGCCCACGACACGAAGGCGGGATACGCCTTCCTGGCAGCGGGATCGCGCTTTGTGTGGCCCCCGGAGACTTTCGTCAGGGCCCGGTTCCTGTGGCGCCACCCCCTTGCGGAGAGCACCCTCATCAGCCCTTCGGTGACTCCGTTCTGGCAGGACCATATCGGCTTCGGAGTAACGCCACAACTGGATTTCGGGCACACGTTTGCCCACGATTGTATCTTCCTGTGGACAAATACGGCGACCGTGTTCGAGAAAAGGCCGGGTCTCCTGTGGGGAACGGAGGTTTCCCTCTCCCGGGTCCTGTCCCCCGTCAGCGCGATCGCCTTTGCCGTCGGCGCAAACGGGTCCACGCAACCCAGTGTGGTCGCGGACCAATTCAACCTGGCCCCGAACCAATACAAGGTCGCCGTCAAGTATCGCAGGAGCATCTACAGACCGTGGCTCTTCCTGGAGTTGATCCCCGAGGCCACCTGGTTGCGGGATGAGGCCGCGGGACGGGAAATCATCCCGGCCTTCACCGTCCGCATGGAAATAAACTCCTTGGGGACCCGCGCATTGTTGCCGGCACCATCGATCGTCAAAGAACAGTTGCCGATTCCGGAATACGACGACCGCTGACGGCCTAAATGGGGTCCAAGCAGGTCGTCGAAGAATGTTGAATAAACCTCTTTGCCGGAGATTGTCCGGGGTAGTCCCCCTGATCGTATTCGCGGCGATCCTTCGCGGTGATGTTTCGAGTCACGCCGAATCGGGCTGGGACTGGATCCCGCCGGCCTGCACCGGTTGGACGGATTCGTGCTTCCCGACATTGGTAGCGACGGTGGCGCCTATTCGCCTGCACTCTCCTTTTCAAAGGCAAGGGGCCGGATCCATTCAAAACACCTTTCCGGCCCCTCGACCCCGTATCCCTATTTCACGATGATTTCAAAGAGAACCCTCATGTTCGACTTTGCTGCCTTTGAGTTAATCTCCGAAGGTATCGGTTCATATGTTTCCGGCCTTTGCTCACCATATCCGATTTTGGTCAACCTTTCCGGTGCAATGCCTCCCTCTTTAACAAGGTAATCCTCAACCGTCTTTGCCCTTCTTTCGCTCAACTTTTGGTTGTAGTCTTCCGTGCCGCTTGCAGAGGTATACCCTGCAACACGGACCTTGGTTTCAGGGTTTTCTTTCAAAACCCGGATATTCCTTTCCATTAATTCCACCCCTTCTTTGGTAAGGGTCGACTTATCGAAATCGAAATGCACATCCTCGAGGACGATGAACTTCACCTCAGCCTTCGGCGCTGGCACTGGTGCCATCATTGGTGCGGCGGCCGGAGGAGGAGGGGCCATGACGGGTGGCGGTTTCGGCGCTTCTACTTTCTTCGGGCAAAGAGCATTCGCGCGGGCGGTTGCCTCATTCGCCTTGGCGATCGCCTCTTCGGTACGGCACGCCAAATAGATATCGTATGCGTCGTTCTTCATCTTCTCCGCGGCCGCGAACTCCGCGGGGCATTCCCTGTCCTTTCCGGCGGCCCTCGCCGCTTCCACGGCCCTGTCCGCGGCCGGAAGCTCTTTATGGTAGTACATCACTCCGCGCTTCGGCGCGTGTACGAGCCCCGCGCACCCATAAAAGACGCCCAGGAGCATAACAAGACTCACGGCAGAAAACCGATTCACCAATCTGAGGGGCATCGCCGCTTCTCCTCTCCCGATATTGAAACGAGAACCGCAGTTATTTCACAATCAGGTTGTTTTTCACCGATGTGACACCCTTCACGCCGCGGGCAACCTCTCCTGCCTTTTTGATAATCTCTGCCGAATCGACAAAACCGCTCAACTGGACTTCCCCTTTGAACGTCTCGACATTGATCTGGAACACTTTCAGGGTGGGTTCGCTGAAAATGGCGGCTTTCACCTTGGCCGTGATCGCCGAGTCATCGATATACTCGCCGGTACCCTCTCGTTTTGGCGTGGATGCGCACCCCAGAAATACCGCGATCAGCCCGATGCAGATCAGCAAACTCAAAATGCGATGTCTTTTCGCCATGACGCTCTCTCCTCTCGTCCGGAGTAAGGGCAGGGGGGCGAATCTCCCGCCACCCTGCCCGGATTACGAAAGATCTTAGAACCGTAAGCCCAGGTTGCCTGTCACGGTGAAGCCGTTCAGCTTGATGTCCTGGCCGCCGAAAGAAGGCTTGGCCCAGAGGTATCTCCCCTCGACTCCCAGGAAGACGGTTTCCGTAACGTTGAAGTTCACCCCGCCCCCGGCATGAAGCCCGAAGGCGCCTTTCGTGGAACTGCTGAAGTCGCCGATTGTTCCGGATACCTCGGCTTTCGTGATGTACACGCCGATCCCGAACTCCCCGTACGGCTCGATCGGCCCGAACGGAAAAAGAACCTTCCCGGTCAGGGTCACGGGGACAACCTTGAACTTCGTTTCACCGGGCGGTACCGCGGGGGAGGCCTTGCTCTCGAAGTATCCGACCCCCAGCTCCGCGGCGAATATGGGAACGATGTAATGCCCGACCGCGATCTCCGCGACGAACCCGTCGTCGTGATTGAAGTGGTTACCTTCGATGTCGAAATCATCGCTGGGCGAGTAGAGCCCTCCCTTGAGCACCATGTAGTTCGAGGGGTTCTCCGCCAGGGAGACAGAAGGCGCGATGCCGATCAGTGCGACAGCGAAAACCAGGAAGAGTGCAAAGACGGTTTTCATCGTTTTTCCCTCCGTTTCGTAGATGAAAGGTTGATTCCCAAGGAGCCGATCCGGCGCTCTTTAATACCGATCGCGCTCGTCGTGCCCGCCCTTCTCACCCCAGCCTCTTCCGTCACCCCTGCCTCTTTCATGGCCCCTGCCCTTGAACCTGACCTCTTTCGGGTAGCGGTTCCTCGGGAGTTCCCTCCAGGGTCCTCTCCTGGAGTCCGAGTAATACCAGACGTTGTTTTGATAGTGGTAGTGATATCCGCCGTGATCGTAGTAGGGTTCCTCTTCCAGCACCACGATCGACGGAAGAGCCGGTACCATGACGATGCCGGAGCTTCGGCGCCCGGGCGCCACCAAGCACCCCCCGAGCAGGAACCCCGCGAGCAGGGCGGCAAGCAATATCCTTTTCATCCTCTCCTCCCTAACTCTTCGTGCGTACAAGAAGCAGGATCGCTCCGGCCGCTATCGCCCCCACGCCTGCCCAGGCCGGGACATTGACCGTCTCCTTATCCTTGACCGACAGCTCGAGAGGGCCCAGCTTGGCGCCGTGGGTCTCCTTGGTGTAGCTGAACTTGCCATACACCACTCCCAGGAGGCCGGCCACGATCAGCACGATGGCCAGGATCTTGATGGCGCTCATCTCGTCTCCTTCCTTACCAGGACCCTGCCGCCGAGAAGCATTCCAAGGCCGCTACAGGGCCCTTCGTCCCTGAATGACATTAATCACTACCACCACAATCGCGATGACCAGGAGAACGTGAATGAATCCTCCCATCGTGTACGAGCTGACCAAACCAAGGAGCCAGAGGACAACCAAAATGACCGCTATGGTCCAGAGCATTTTTCATCACCTCCCTCCGTAGTCCAGCGACGATCATTCGCCAAGGAGTGGTATCTTCGTGTCTACCCCGCCGCCCAGTCCCTGGTCCGCTCCGGGAGGTATACCCGCCGGGTTTGGTCCACGTCGATGACGATGTGGACGGCGTCCGCCCTATCCAACGCGAATAGACTCCGTGCCAGCCGCAACAGGTCGTTGTAGTTGTTCACCCGTGGATTTTTTCGCAGCTCCAATACGGAACCAATGGGACGTCTGGTGGGATATCTGGTATTGCTGCCGTAATCCAATCGATAGACCGTGACCGCTCGCATCGTTGCCTCCTGTTGCCCCCGTCCTTCTACGGTAGGCACGATCTCGGATTACTCACACGGTAATCCTGCCCGCCAGCCTTCGGAATCGGCATCTGTCCGAAACGCGAATCGTTGTTTGTCTGAATCTCGGCCCGGTGTTTGTCCTATGGTTTAGAGCGTAACGAAGGTCCTGTCCTCCCCGGGCCATAGGAGAGATCGAGCGGTACACCGCTCATGCAAAGAGCAGAGAGGATGGCCCGGGAAGGATATCGCTCCCCGACGAAGTGCATATGGTGGTCGAACCGATCACTCCTTCTCCTGGTAGACAACGACGCGGTCGCGTCCGGCCTGCTTGGCGGCATACAAGGCGGTGTCAGTGGCGTGCAGAAATTCACGCATGGTGACGCCGCCGTGTTCACGCGTCCCCGCGATGCCGGCCGAAAGGGTGATCGTGCCAAGCAGTTGCTCGCCGTACCGAATCTCCAGTTTCTTGACCAGCACGCGGATCTCTTCCACACG
>DATHRT010000201.1:0-20655 GCA_035464915.1 Candidatus Limnocylindria bacterium | reverse complement strand
CGCCTGCTTCCTCACCATGAGCCTTGGATCCTTTTCCCGCGGGATGGCGGCAGACACTTGGGAAACGTGGCCGAGAATAACGACCGTGCCCGGCCTGGTGCCGAATCCGGAAACGGATGCGTTCGATGCAGGCAAGACCGGGGATACGGCGGAAAAGAAGCAGGAGCGAGCATCCTCGAAAACGGCCTGGTGGGTCGCGGCTGGGGTCGCGGTGGCCATCGGGGTCGCCATCGCTGCAGGCAGCAGTGGCGGAGGCGGCGGAGGCGGTACCTCGACGAACCCGGGGCACCACTGAGCGCAGGCAGCTCGCTCATCAGTTGAAACCCACCGCTTGATTATAAATGTAATTCTAATCCCCATTGAGGAATTGGCAAAATTTCATCCTCAGGGGAATATGTTTACACCGGGTTTGCATTCTCCTGTCCCTTCCTGTCATCTTCTGTCACTTCCTGTCCTGTTATGTCACTGCGCTTGCGGAGGGTCCGGCTGGTGTGCAGTACCGGGTGCCACTCCACATAGGGGGCATCGATGAGACCGGAAGATCGTGATGTTCTGAATGGAGAAGAGCAGATGACCTACGCGCAGTGGAACAAGTTGCTCGGCTACGACTGACCGGCCCCTTCCTCTCCACCCGCGGGCAGATCGTCGCTTACAGGGGCAGCCTCGCTCGATTACAGGATAAACACGGATGCGGGTGTGATAAGGGTTGTGATAAACCGCCCGAGGGGGAAAGAAGAAGGGGGCACGATTTCTCGTAACCCCCTGTTTTTGTTGGTGGGCGCTACAGGATTTGAACCTGTGACTTCCACCGTGTGAAGGTGGCACTCTACCGCTGAGTTAAGCGCCCGCGGGAATTCCCATTTTACCTTTCCCCCCGAACGCATCAAGCGATTTTTCCCTCAAAAGGAAAGCTGTGCGCCGACGTACGGCCCTTTCAGGTCTAAGTCGGCTATGAGGTCGTCCTCGTCTACCTTAAGGTCGATGTAACGATATCCGCCCTGGATCCGGAGGAAGGGGAACGGGACCAGGGAGGCGAACGCGTCAGCCTCGTACAGGTGGTTCCCCGAATAGGCCATCCCGCTCACCCGGGCGTCGACCCGCAGGAAGTCGTTCAGGAACCCGGCGCCCGCGGCCAGTCCGACCATGGGGATCGGGACCTGGAAATCCCGCTTTTCCGACAGGAGTGCGCTCGCCAGTTCCACTTCCCCGTCGACATACTTCACCTTCCCGATCAGGCCCAGGGAGAAATTGGCCGCGATGAGGTCCGGCCGGAGGATGTCGACCTGCACCTCCGCGTCGAGCATGTTGACGTCCAGGCGGGAGAGGACGTCGTCGCTGACGGCGAACGTCTGGCCATTGAAATCGATGGCTTGGGTAAGGGTCTTGCTCCCGTCGAAACGGATCTGGGTATAGCCGATCCGGAAGTGCAATCTTCCGAACCGGAGGAATGCCTCGCCCGAGAGGAAATTCTCGTCGCCCACCCCGAGATCGTCCTTCACATCGAACTTTGTCTCGGGCACACCGGCGGTGGTGGTCTGCGCCGTGGCGGAGAGATCCGGGAACCAGTATATTCCCCGGACGCCCGCCTCGAAACCCGGCAGTGCCAATGCGGGGGAGGCGAGGGAAGTAAGGAGCAGGGCGGGGAGGAGGAAGGCCCATCGTTTCATCGTAACTCCTTTGCCTTCTGTTATAATGTCCGCTCGATTCCGACACGGAGACGCGAGGGAGCGGAAATGACGACGGAACGCAGACGGGAAATCCGGCGCCGTAGAAAGAGAAAGGAAAAGGCCGCCAAGCGCCGGCGAAAAGAGGCGGAGAAGAAGTAGGTACCAGCCCCTGCGTACAGGCCGGGGGCGCAATCTTCCGGCGGGGGCCGATGCAGGGAAAACGAGTCGGACGGAAGCGGATGGGGCGCTGGTGGCCCCCCCGGACTTCAAATCCGGTCGGGAGGCAGCAATGTCTCCGGTGGGTTCGATTCCCTCACGCTTCCGCCAATCATTTCCATGCCTCATGAAAGTGATTATCGGTATGTTTGGGGGAATATCTTTAGGGGCGAAATGAATAGCGGCATCCGCAGTAATTCTGCCGGTAGATCCCGAGCCGCTTCGTGGCCTCCACGCTCTTTCGGAACCCGTCGTCTTTCTTCATGTTTTCCTCAAGGAAGAGGACCCCGGCCTTCTCCCCCTCCTCGCGGCCGATCCGGTTCACCATTGCAGCGTCTTTTTTCGGGCTGACCGTCAGGACGGTGGAAAACGCAGGGAACCCCGACGATTTCGCTTCTCTCGCGGTCCGGCCCAGACGCATCCGGATGCACGCCTCGCACCGGCGCCCCTTCTCCGGCTCGGCCTCGAGTCCCCGCACCGCCTCCTCCCATTCCTCTTCCCCCCCGCGTTCGACTTCCAGGGGGAACGAAACGGGAACAGCAAGGGCCCGGGTAGCGGATAGACGGTGTTCGTACTCCTCCCCCGGCGAGATATTCGGGTTGAAGAAGAATCCGGTGACCCGGTACCTCTTCTGCATTTCCGGGACGCCGTGGGAGGCGTCGGGCGCGCAGCAGATGTGAAGCAGGACGCTGTCCACCCCCGAGGGCGGCTCTTTCGGCTTCATAGGAGAAACCCCACCTTCCGTATCGGTTATCTTATAATTGAATAGAGGAAAAGAGGAGAAAACGTGTAATGCTCAACGGTATTCTGTTCGTTCTTACATTTTTCACCACCCTTGTCGCCGGCTCCTTCCTGGCCGGGGGAAACCCGCTTGCGATTCCTCGGGACCTGGTACTCGGGTTCATGTTCTCCCTCCCGCTTCTGTCCATCCTCGGGGTCCACGAGCTGGGGCATTATACGGCCGCCAGGCGGCACGACGTCGATGTGACCCCCCCGTACTTCATCCCCGCCCCGTCGTTCATCGGTACGTTCGGCGCCTTCATCAAGATCAAGTCGCCCGTCCCGAACCGAAACGCCCTGATGGACATCGGGGCCGCCGGGCCGATCGCGGGCGCCATCGTGGCAATCCCCGTTCTCCTCATCGGGCTCAAGCTGTCGGCCGTGCGCCAGACCACCGGGGTTGCTGCGGGAATCCCTCTCGGGGAATCGATTCTGTTCCGCGCGGCGGCGTACCTCGTGATCGGCCCCGTCCCGGACGGGCACGATGTCGTGCTGCACCCCGTGGCGTTTGCCGGGTGGATCGGTCTTCTCGTCACGGCCCTCAACCTGCTTCCCTCCGGGCAGCTCGACGGCGGCCACATCGCCTACGCGCTCTTCGGCAGCGGGTACACGAAATTTGCGCGTGCCGTGCCCTTCCTCCTCCTCCCCATGGGGCTCCTCTGGGGGGGATGGATTATCTGGTCCATCATGCTGCTGGTCCTGGGGACGAAGCATCCCCGGCCCCTCTTCGACGAGGTCCCCCTGACCCTCGGGCGCCGGCGCATAGGCATCGCGGCGGCTCTCCTTTTCCTGCTCTGCTTCACGCCCAACCCGGTTCCGATCTAAGGGGGGGGCCATCCGCGAACTTCTCTCCCTGCGGCCCTACCTCGACCGCCACCGGTCGGCGTACCTCCTGTGCGCCCTCGTCCTGTTCGTCTCGAGCCTCTTCGGGCTCCTTGTCCCGTGGATGACCCGGGATGCGATCGACGGGATCTCCGCCCCGGACGGAGGCGCGCGGGTCGTCCGGGCCGTCTCCTGGATGATTCTTTTCGCCTCCCTTCACGGGGGGTTCCGGTATCTCGGCCGGCGGGGGATGCTCGTCACCGCCCGCCGGGTGGAGATGCGCATCCGGCGTGACGTCTTTTCCCACGTGATCCGCCTTCCCCTGTCGTTTTTCAGCAGGACCCCCACCGGCGACGTCATGTCCCGGCTGACCAACGACGTCTCGGCGGTCTGGCTGCTGCTCGGCCCCGGCATGCTGACACTCGTGGGAACCGCGATCTCCTACGCCCTGGCGCTCCTCTTCATGGCCCGGATCAGCATCCCGCTGACCCTCGCCTCACTCGCGCTGGCGCCGGTGATCGTGTACTCGTCCCGGGAGTACGGCAAGGCGTTCCACCGCCATCACCGGAAGGCGCAGGAGTCCCTCGCTGCGATGAACGCCGCCGTCCAGGAGAACGTCACCGGCATCCGGCTGGTCAAGGCCTACGGGCTCGAAGGGCAGGAGGAGAAACGATTTCACCGCACCTGCCGCGAGTACTACCGGCAGAACATTTCCGTTTCGAAGACCTCCGCCGCCTTCCACGGGGCGATCGGGGTCCTGGCGGGAGTGGGGGTGGCGATCGTCCTCCTGATAGGGGGGTGGCTGGTGATCCAAGGGCGGCTTACGCTGGGGGGCTTTGTCGCCTTCAACGCCTATCTTGCGATGCTCTCCTTCCCGACGATGGCGCTCGGCTGGGTGATCAACCTCGTCCAGAGGGGCAGCAGCGCAATGGGGCGGATCAACGAGTTCCTGGGATTCCCCGCGGAACCGTGGGGCGACGTCCAGGATCCGCCGCGGAAGGGGCCGGAGGCCCCGTTCCTCGAGGTTCGTAACCTCTCGTTCGCCTACGGCGGGGAGAACCGGGGGGAGGCGTTGCGGGGCATCACCTTTTCCCTCCGAAAAGGGGAGATCGTCGGCCTGGTAGGGCAGACGGGGAGCGGGAAAAGCACGCTCTTCTCCCTGTTGCTTAGGCTGTATCCTGTCCCGCCGGGGACGGTCTTCCTCGAGGGGAGGGACGTGAGCAGCCTCGCGCTGGACGAGGTCAGGCGCGCGGTGAGTCTCGTGGGCCAGGACCCGTTTCTCTTCTCCGACACGATCCTGGCGAACATCGGTTTCGGGAGGGATGTCCCGGACGAGCAGGAAGCGCTGCGCGCCGCCTCCATGGCCCGGTTCCGGGCGGAGATCGAGGAGCTGCCGAACGGCGTCCACACGGTGATCGGGGAGAGGGGAATCTCCCTGTCCGGCGGCCAGAAGCAGCGGGCCACGATCGCCCGTGCCCTCTTTGCGGGAGGGGAGCTTCTCCTTCTCGACGACGCCCTTTCCGCGGTCGACTCGGAGACGGAGCAGGAGATCTTCCGGGAGGTCCTCTCCGTGCGCTCCCGGACGGTCCTGTTCAGCACCCACCGGATGGCTTCCCTTTCCCGGTGCGACAGGATCCTGGTCCTCGAAGGGGGCAGGATCGTGGAGCAGGGGACGCACGACGAGCTGTTTTCCCTTGCGGGGGCCTATTACGACCTCTATTCCCGGCAGATGCTTGTCCGGGAACTGGAAGCGGCGCCGTGAGCAACGGGAGCGAGTTCTATTTCCACGAGGACCGGGTGGAAGCCCGGGGGATGGACATGCGGCTCCTGCGCCGTCTCCTGTCCTACCTGGCGCCCCACAAGGGCCTGATCGCGATAGCTCTGGCGGGGCTCGTGCTCGGCACGGCCTGCCAGCTCGTCGGCCCCTACATCATCAAGCTGGTCATCGACAGGAACATCACCCCCCGGGTCCTCGACGGGATGGCCGGGCGGATCGCCCTCTACCTCGCTGCGCTCGCCGGCGGGATGGGGTTCCTCTACCTCCAGATGTTCACGGTGTCCATCATCGGGCAACGGGTCATCCTTCACATCCGCACCGAGATGTTCGGCCGTCTCCAGCGCCTGCCGGTCTCCTTCTTCGACCGCACCCCCACGGGCCGGGTGATGACCCGCCTCACCTCGGACGTGGAGGCGCTCCAGGATCTGATCTCCTCGGGTCTTGTCTCCACGGTGGGGTCCGTGGCGACCCTTGTCGGGATCGCGGCGATCCTTCTCTGGATGGACGCTCGCCTGGCCCTCGTCACCTTCGCCGTCCTTCCGGCCCTCCTCCTCTTCGTCGAGCTCCTGAAGAAATTCATCCGGGAGACGAACCGGGAGATGAGGAGGAAGCTCGCCCGGCTCAACGCCTACCTCCAGGAGCACGTGAGCGGGGTGGCCGTCGTGAAGGCTTTCGTCCAGGAGGAGAAGTCGAGGCGCGGATTCGACGCCCGCAACGACGAATACGCCGCGGAGAGCATCCGCCTGACGAACTTCTACTCCGTGTATTTCCCCGGCGTGGAGCTGTTCGCATCCGTCGCGGTGGCCCTCCTTCTCTGGCAGGGAGGGATCCGGGTGATCGCGGGGGCCGTCACCTTCGGTACCCTCGTGGCGTTTCTCGAGTACGCGCAGAAGTTCTTCAACCCCATCAAGGACATAAGCGACAAATACAACATTCTCCAGTCGGCCCTCGCGTCGAGCGAACGGATATTCCAGGTCCTGGACACGGAGGTCTCCCCCGAGTACCTGCCGCCCTCCCCCGGCAGGAAGCCACCGCCCAAGGCGGCGGAGGGTGTGCACGGGGAAGGCGCTAGGCACTCCTCCCCGCCGGCGATCGAGTTCCGGGATGTCTGGTTTTCCTACCCGAAGGCGACAGGCGAAGGGGGAGGGAAGGGGGAGATGGTCCTGCGCGGCGTTTCCTTCGCGCTCGCCGAGGGCGAGACGGGGGCGATCGTGGGCGCCACCGGCGCGGGGAAGACGACGATCCTCAACCTGTTGTGCCGGTTCTACGAGATCTCCCGGGGCGAGATCCGGCTCTTCGGGAGGGATATCCAAGAAATTCCCCGTGAGGAGCTGCGCCGGATGATCTCCCTCGTCCTTCAGGACCCGTATCTCTTCTCCGGCACGATCCGGGAGAACGTGGAGGCGGGGGGCCCGGAGCTGGAACGGTCTATAGAGGCGACCGGCGTTGCGCGGTTCGCCTCCGCCTGGGAGGGGGGACTTGCCACGCAGGTGGGGGAGCGTGGCGGGCGGCTATCCGTCGGGCAGCGGCAGCTCGTGTCGTTCGCGCGGTCTTTGGCCCGCGACCCGAAGATCCTTGTGCTGGACGAGGCGACATCCAGCGTCGACCCGGTCACCGAGCACGAGATCCAGGGAGCCCTCGAAAAGATCCTGACCGGGAGGACGTCCCTCGTGGTCGCCCACCGACTTTCCACCATCCTCTCGGCCGACCGGATTCTCGTGATGCACCGGGGGAAGGTCCGGGAGACCGGCACCCACCAGGAACTCCTCGCGGCCCGCGGGATCTACCACCGGCTCTTCACCCTCCAGTTCGCGGAGCGGTGATCCTGGTCAAGACAGGAGGAAGCGCCCGTACGGAAAAAGTGTACTCCGCCGGTTCATCTATATTAGGATATCTTTTTCATCATCCCCCTGGAGGCGGCGAGTATGGCTCTGCAGGCGGTAGTCGAGACGAATCTTCCCGGCCTGACCCTGCTGGGTCGGGGCAAGGTGAGGGACATCTACGAGGTGGAAGGCAAGCTCCTGCTGGTGGCGTCCGACCGGCTGTCGGCGTTCGACGTGGTACTGCCGGACGGGATTCCCGACAAGGGGAAGGTGCTCACCCAGATCTCCGCTTTCTGGTTCCGGAAACTCGCGGACATCGTACCCAACCACATGATCTCGGTCGACGTGATGGACTTTCCTCCCGCGGCGAGAAATCACGAAGAGATGCTCTCGGGGCGCGCGATGCTTTGCCGGAAGGCCCGGCCGCGTCCCGTGGAATGCGTCGTCCGCGGATACCTGTCCGGTTCCGGTTGGGCGGAATACCGCGAACGGGGAGAGGTCTGCGGAATCGCGGTTCCCGGCGGACTGCCCGAGTCGGCCCGTCTCCCGGAACCGATCTTTACCCCCGCGACCAAGGAGGAGAAGGGGAAGCATGACATGAACATCCCCTTCGCCAGGATGGTGGAGATCGTCGGGAAAACGATGGCCGAGAATGCACGGGCGGCCTCGGTGGAGATCTACCGCAGGGCGGCGGACTACGCCCGCGGAAGGGGTATCATCATCGCCGACACCAAGTTCGAGTTCGGGGTGGTCAACGGGAAGCTCATCCTGATCGACGAGGTGCTGACGCCGGACTCGTCGAGGTTCTGGCCCGCGGAAGGCTATCGCCCGGGGGGGGCGCAGAAGAGCTTCGACAAGCAGTTCGTCCGCGATTATCTCCTGACGCTTCCGTGGAACAAGACCGCGCCCGGGCCGAAGCTTCCCGCGGACGTGATCGAAAAAACCGCGGAGAAATACCGGGAAGCGATGAGAATACTGACGGGGACGGATATCGGGTAACGGGAGTCGCCCCCCCCGGAAGACCTTCCTCGGAAACCGAGGACCGATCGCTTGCGCCGCGTTTCCTCCCCCGCCGCGCCTGATTTACAATAAACTCCGGGAGGAGGGATATTGGCCAGCGGGGAGATCCACGGCAAGACGGTGGCGATCGTCGGCGGCGGGCCGGGCGGCTGCGCAACCGCCATCAAGCTGTTGCAGCTCTCCCGCAAGCTTGACCTCGGCCTCCGCGTCGTTCTCTTCGAGGGGAAGGATTTCGAGCGCCACTACAACCAATGCGCCGGAGTCCTTTCCCCGCCCATCGAGGAACTCCTCCAGTGCCGCCTGGACGTCGAGCTTCCCTACGAAACGTTCAAACGCCAGATCTTCGGCTACCGCCTCTACGCCGGGAACAGGCAGATTCTCCTGGTGGGACAGCACAGGGGGGGCGCGACATACACCGTGCGCAGGGTATTTTTCGACCGGTTCTTCCTGTCCTGTGCGGAGAAGGCGGGAGCGGAGGTTTCCCATAGCCGCGTGACGGCTATCGATTTCCCCCAAACGGGGCGGGACAGCGTATACCTGTACACAGAGGGGGGGATGCTCAAGGCGGACGTCGTCGTGGGAGCGTTCGGGCTGGACGACGGGATGATGAGCATCTTCGAGACGGCCACCAAAGGACAGTACCGGAGGCCGGGAAAGTACATGCACACCTTTGTGGTGAAGATCGCCTCGGACCGCGGGTTTATCGAGAAGAAGCTCGGCAGCATCATCTACGCGTATCTCTTCCCCCCGGGGATCCCCAACCTGGATTTCGGTGCGATCACCCCGAAGGGGGACCACATCATCGTGAACGTGGCGGGGCGACGCGCCACGGTGGAGGACATGTTCGCCTTCCTGTCGCTGGATATCGTGCGGGACCACCTCCCTGCTCTTGCCCCGGACAGCCAGGAGGTCTACCGGGGAAAGTTCCCCGGGAAGCCCGCACACGGGACGACGGGCGACCGGTATCTCCTGGTGGGCGACGCCACCGGATGGATGCGCCCCTTCAAGGGGAAGGGAATCAATCTGGCGATCCATACCGGCATCCTGGCGGCCGAGACGATGGTGGAGTTCGGAATCAGCGCTGCCTCCTTCCGACGGTACGAGGAGAGGACCAGGGAGCTCCGGGAGGATTATCATTACGGAACATGGATGCGCCACCTGTGCAAGGTGGGGGAAATCGCGGGGACGCTCGGGACGGTCGTGTCGATGGCACAGCTTGACCAGGGTGTGCACGACGCCCTGTTCAACGCGGTCTCAGGGCACGATTCCTTCCGGAACATCTTTCGTCAGTACGCCCGTCCCCGTGTTCTTGCCGAGGTGGTCCGGAACTACGTCGCGGACCGGAGGAGGAGAAGGTCATGAGCGTCACGGTGCGAAGGATGCGGACCCAGGATGCGGAGGCCGTTCTGCGAATAAACGAGAAAATCACCGGGACGCCGCACGAGGCGCAATGGGAGTCCAAGATCATCGACCATCTGTCGAGTCACCCGCTCGGTTGCCTCGTCGCGGAGGCGGAAGGGATAGTCGTCGGCTTCATTCTCGGCGACATCCGGGGATGGGAGTTCGCCATCCCCAAGAGCGGCTGGATCGAGATCGTCGGCGTCGATCCGAAATACCAGGGGAAAGGAGTCGCCCGCACGCTCATCGAGAAACTCCACGTCTACTTCCGGAATCACAACGTGGAACGGGTGATGACGATGGTGAACTGGAACGACGGCGGCCTGGTTTCGTTTTTCCGAACGTTGGGATTCGAGCGGTCGGAATTCATCATTCTGGACAAAGAGGTTTCTCACGGGGAAAAGGAATGATCGGCGTGGAGGGTACAGGGAGATGACCGCCCTGTTCTTTAAGGGCCTCAAGAAAGTTCTCTCGCAAAACGGCGCTCCCGGGGCGTCCCCGGACGGTCTCCGGCCCGCGGGAGTCCTCGTTCCGCTGTGCGAGCGGGGAGGGGAGGTGAAGGTGGTTCTGGCGCGCCGGTCCGAACGCGTCCCCCACCACAAGGGGCAGATCTGTTTCCCGGGGGGCAGCCGTGATCCTGGCGACGCGGACCTGTTCGCCACGGCGCTGCGGGAGGCCGGGGAAGAGCTGGGAATCCGCAGGGAAAACGTCGAACTGATCGGTGCGATGGAGCCGGTCCCGACGGTGACGGGGTTTTTCATCCAGCCGTACGTCGTGCAAATCCCCGCGGAGACGAGGTTCTCCCTCGACGATTTCGAGATGGAGGAGGTATTTGAGGTGCCCCTGTCGGTCTTCGCGGATTACGACCGGTACCGGTGCGCGGAAACCACGTTTCTGGGGGAGGAATACCTGCTCTACTTCTTCGATTACGGGCCGCACACGATCTGGGGCGCTACCGCCAAGATCCTCCACCGGCTGGCGGAGCTGGTGGGGGAAACTTCCGTCCATTGACACGTTTTCCTCTCACGGCATAGAATAGAAAATTACATTTCCACCGTAAAACGGACGCCGGAAGGCGCAAGGGGAGGAACGGTGCCCCACAGGAATGAGCCGGGCTCAGTCGGCCTGGTCAAGAAACAGTTCTACACTTTTTGCGAGCCTCCCCACGAGATGGAGCTGTCGTCGGGGGCGAAGCTGGGACCGATCACGCTCGCCTACGAGACCTACGGAAAGCTGAACCGGGACAAGTCGAACGCGATCCTCATCCTGCACGCCCTCTCGGGCGACTGCCACGCGGCCGGGAGATATTCCGAAAGCGACAAACACCCGGGATGGTGGGACAACACCATCGGGCCCGGCAAGCCGTTCGACACCGAGAAGTACTTCGTGATCTGCTCGAACGTCATCGGCGGATGCCAGGGAAGCACCGGGCCGCCCTCGATCAATCCCGCGACGGGCAAGGAGTACGGCCTCTCCTTCCCGATGATCACCATCCATGATATGGTGCGCGCCCAGCTGAGCCTGATCGACCACCTCGGGATCGACAGGCTCCTTGCCGTGACGGGCGGTTCGATGGGGGGGATGCAGGCGCTGCGGTGGGCAATCTCGTACCCGGACCGCGTGATCGCGTCGATCCCGATCGCCACGACGTCGAAGCTCTCACCCCAGGGGATCGCCTTCAACGAGGTGGGCCGGGTGGCGATCATGGCGGACCCCAACTTCAGCGGCGGGGACTATTACGGCAAGACCCTTCCCCGGGAGGGACTCGCCCTTGCCCGGATGATCGGGCACATCACCTACCTTTCCGACGACTCGATGCACGAGAAGTTCGGACGGAAGCTCCGGGGAAAGAAGTCCTTCGGCTACAACTTCAACGTCGACTTCGAGGTCGAAAGCTACCTGCGGTACAAGGGGGACACCTTCGTCCACCGCTTCGACGCCAACTCCTACCTTTACATCACCAAGGCGATCGACTACTTCGATTTGTCGCTTCCCTCCGGCTCGCTGGGCAAGGCGGTCGAGGGGACGAACGCGAAGTTCCTCATCATCTCGTTCAAGTCCGACTGGCTCTACCCCCCGTACCAGGCCCGGGAGATCGTCAAGGCGCTGATGATCAACGGGATCGACGTGACCTATTGCGAGATCGACTCGCGGTACGGGCACGACGCCTTCCTGCTCGACGAGGGGGAGATGTCCAAGATCATCACGAATTTCCTCGCCAACGTCGCGGAAAGCAACGGCATCCAGGAGGCCGCGTCTAGGTGATGGCCGAAGGGGCCCGGATCGACCACAGCGTCATCCTCGGTTTCATTCCGGCAGGTGCGAAGGTCCTGGACCTGGGCTGTGGCGACGGTTCCCTCCTGGAGAAGCTCGTCCGTCAGAAAGGCGTGACCGGCCGCGGCATCGAGATTTCCGAGGAGGGAGTACGCGCCTGCATCGCCAAGGGACTCACCGTCATGCAGGGAGACATCGACAAGGGGCTGCGCGACTACCCGGACAACTCCTTCGACTACGTCGTCCTCAACCAGACGCTTCAGGCGGTGAAGAAGCCCGACGTGGTCCTCTCGGAGATCCTGCGAGTGGGGAAGAAAGGAATCGTGGGATTTCCCAACTTCGCCTACTGGAAGATGCGCTTCTACCTTTTCGTCTTCGGCCGGATGCCCAAGACGGAGTTTCTCCCCTTCGAGTGGTACGATACGCCGAACATCCACTTCTGCTCGATCCTGGACTTCCGGGAATATTGCGCGAAAAACGGAGTGACGATCGAAAAGTCCGTCTATTTGTCCGCCGACCGCGGGGGGCGGATCCTCCAGGGGGTCAGGCCGAATCTTTTTGCCGAGAACGCGGTCTACCTCCTCTCGGACGGGAGACGGACTAAGTTGATGCCATCCTGACGACCTGCCCCGGCCCGCGGCCGGGATCGAGGCGCGACCCGCGGAAAACCCCTGCGCGCCGGAAAGAGGGACATCATGAGCCGAACGATCAATTTCAACGCCGGACCGGCAGCCCTTCCCCTCCCTGCGCTGGAACGCGCCCGGGACGAACTGCTCGATTTCGCCGGCAGCGGCATGTCGGTGATGGAGCACAGCCACCGGGGAAAGGAGTACGAGGCGGTTCACGACGAGGCCATCGCTCTCGTCCGCGAGCTCCTCGGCGTACCTTCGGGTTACGAGGTGCTCCTGGTCCAGGGGGGCGCCACGTCGCTGTTCGCCGAGATCCCCATGAACCTCCTGGAGAAGGGGAAAAGCGCCCAGTACCTGATCACCGGGGCCTGGGGAGAGAAGGCGCTCGGCGAGGCCAAGGTCGTCTCGTCCCTGTTCGGCGCCGGCATATCGGTCCAGACGACGGGCGTGGGGGAAGGCAAGGAGAAGAGCTACACCCGCGTCCCTGCCCGCGGAGAGGGGAAGGTCGACGCCGGGGCGGCCTATCTGCACATCACCTCCAACGAGACGATTCACGGCGTGCAGTTCAACGTCGACGATTCCCGCCCGTTCCCGGATACCGGAGCCGTGCCGCTTATCGCCGACATGTCGAGCGATTTCCTCTGGCGGCCCCTCGACGTGACGAAGTTCGGCCTGATGTACGCCGGTGCACAGAAGAACCTGGGGCCCTCGGGCGTAGTGGTGGCGGTGGTGTCGAAGGAGGTTCTCGACAGGGGACGCAAGGACATCCCCAAGATCTTCCAGGTCCGCACCCACGCCGAGAACAAGTCGCTCTACAACACGCCGCCCACCTTCGGGATCTACATGGTCCGCAACGTCCTCGCGTGGCTTAAAAGTCAGGGGGGGCTGGCGAAGATGGAGGAGAATAACCGGAAGAAGGCGGATCGGCTCTACGGCGTGATCGACCGCAATCCGGCGTTCTTCCGGTCGCCCGTGGAGAAGGAGAGCCGGTCCGTGATGAACGTGGTCTTCCGGCTTCCCAGCGAGGAGCTCGAGGCGCAGTTCATCGCCGACGCGAAGAAGAAGGGGATGGTCGGCCTGAAAGGGCACCGCTCCGTCGGCGGCATCCGCGCCTCCATCTACAACGCGGCGTCCTACGAATGGGTGGACGCGCTCGCCGGCTTCATGGAGGACTTTGCCAGGAAAAAATAAGGAACGGGCGGGGTGTTGCCGGAAAAGGGGGATTGATTTTTCGGCACCCATCCCGTATTTTGGTTCTTCACATATCGCGGGGCTGTAGCTCAGTTGGGAGAGCGCCTGAATGGCATTCAGGAGGTCGTCGGTTCGATCCCGATCAGCTCCACCAGGAATAAACGCAAGGGGTTAACCGGCAACGGTTAGCCCCTTGTTTCTTCCCTACTTTTCCGTCTCCTCCTTCCGTTGCAATGCCAGGTCGAGCCACTCGTGCATCCGGCGAATGTTTCCGGACAGGTACCAGCGCCCGTTCGCGAAAACCCCGTAGTCGGCTCCCGCCATCGCGGAGGCGAAGCGGGTGGAATTCGCGAAGAAAAGCCACTGTTCCACCCACATCTTCTCGATCGGTTCGTTGAAGATGCTGTCGTTCTGCGCGAGTCCCTTCGCCACCCCCTTCTCCCAGGCGGTCAGGAGGATGTTCGTGGCGGCCAGGGTCATCTCGTTCGTGGTCCGGATCGTTTCCTCGTAGCGGGCAAAATGCCCTTCCACCCAGTTTCCGGCGTGGCAGCCGGAACAGATCTTCTTCATCTTTGCGGTACGCTCTTTCTGCTCCTGGGGACCGATCAGATACGACGACACCGGCTCGCCGGTGAGCTCGGTCGGCAGCGGTAGGCCCGCCTTGTTCCGGATCACCGTGGTGTCGGGGGACAACGGGTGGGGGTGGGCATAGACGGGTCCGAAGATCCGCCAGGCGAGACGGTCGTTCATCTGGTGGGAACGTTCGGCGATGATCTCCGGCTGGTCGCCCTCCCCGGCAACCAGGAGACTCACGTGACAGGCGGCGCAGGTGGGAGCGGTAAAATCCGCACCGATCTTCCAGGGGACGGCCGTAAAGTCCCACTTGTCGCCGAGAGAAGAATAGATGTTCCCGTGCTTGCTTACCAGGTAGACGGGGTAGGCGGGCACGTCGGGCCCCTTGTGGCATTGGGAGCAGGTGGCGGGGTTCCTGGCCACCTTGATCGAGAACTGGTGCCGGGGGTGGCAGGACGTGCAGGAACCCTTCGAGGCGTCGGGATTGATTCGCCCCACCCCCTGGTTCGGCCATCCCGAAAGAACGGGAAACGCCATCTCCCCCATCGCGGTCTCCCGTGGCTTAATCCCCGAAACCCCGATCAAGGTTCCATGGCAAGAGAAGCAGGCATCGGCGTTTGTCGTGTCTGAGGGAGAGGTGAGCCCGATCTTTCCCCCGGAGAATGCATACGTACCGTTCACCTCCTCCACGAGCCCGTGGTAGACCGGGTTGTTCTTCAGGTTCCCGTAGGCCTGGGACATGATGTTCCGGGAATATTGGGATGCCTCCTCGGGATGACAGGTGGAGCAGTCAGGGGGGCTGACAACGATATGCACGCGGTGCCCTTTGTGGTCGAAGGTGTCCTTGTGGGTATCCGGGGCAAGCGTATGGCATTCGGCACATCCCACGACGGTTTTCCGTAAATTCTCGGGCACGCTTTTCGCCGAGACTCTCCTCTGGAGAGCGGGTTTCTTCAACCCTTCCTCGGGGGTTACCTGGGAATGGAGGGAACGCTTCCAGTCGGCGACGATCCCCGGTGTGACCTCCGCATGACAGGCCAGGCATTCCTGGGACTTGTCGCTAACCGGGGGAGAGGCGATCGTTGTGGCGGCCCCCAGAAACAGGAAGGGCAGGACGAGATAAAAGGCCCTTTTCATAGAGGTTGCCCTCCTATCAGCAGGAAATATTTCTGCGTTTGTCAGTTGCTATGGGCTTTGACTTCGTTTGACTGCGGGCGAACCAGAAAATATATATTGATCGTTTTTATTTTATAGAGAACCCCGATCCGGTCCAAGGACAAAAAGGCGAGGCCTGCCGATCGTGACCGACACCCGGTCGCCTACCTTTTACGGAAAGGGGCTAAGATGTTGCGGGAAAAGGGGGATTGATTTTTCCCCATCCGTCCCCTATGTTGGATCTTGCATATAGAGGAGCTGTAGTTTGGTTGGGAGAGCGCCTGAATGGCATTCAGGAGGTCGTCGGTTCGATCCCGATCAACTCCACCAGGAATACCAGGGGGGCAACGGGATCCGTTGCCCCCTTTTTTTTACCCGGCAAACGATCTTGCTCTGGCAGACGGGTATAGCGGGCCCGATCATAAAGGTGAAGCCTCAGGGGTTTTGCACGTTGGCATGGAAAAATATGAAGGGGGTGTGTCATGGCGGGATCGATATTAAACGGCAAGAAGATCCTGGCAGTGGACGACGAACCGGATGTTTTGGAGGTCCTGCAAGAGGAGATTCTCGGAGCCTGCCCGGACTGCACGTTCGACAAGGCCACCACCTACGAGGAAGCGGACAGGATGTTGAAAGCCCAGGCGTACGATGTGGTCATCCTGGACATTATGGGGGTCCGCGGGTTCGATCTTCTGGATCCCGCGGTCGGAAAAAATTTGAAGGTCGCCATGCTGACCGCCCATGCGCTGAACCCCGAGGCGCTGAAACGGTCCTTCGACATGATGGCCCGGGCGTACCTTCCCAAGGAAAAGCTGGGCGAAGTCGTCCCTTTTCTGGAAAATATGTTAAAAACCGAATACTTGCCAGGGTGGAGGAATCTTCTGGGAGAAATGGGCGGATTTTTTACCGAAAAATTTACGCCGTTCCAAGGTACTTCAGACTTTACGAAATGGCTGGAGATGCAGAAGAAACTGAAGGTGTAATCAACGATCCGCGCCGATCGGCGGGTGCGACATGCCGAAGCTGGCCCATGACGACAAGGTCCGCAAGCTTCACTCGCTGCTGGAGCTCGGGCGGCTGATCGGGCTGGACCTGCAGCTCGACGAGATGCTGGTGCAGATCGCCCGGAAAGCGTGCGAGGTGATGGAGTCGGACCGCTGCAGCCTCTTTCTCCACGATCCGAAAACCGACGAGCTCTGGTCCAAGGTGGCCCTCGGGATGGAGGGGCGAGAGATCCGGATTCCTTCCGGGTCCGGGCTGGCCGGCCACTGCTTCCGGACCGGGGAGACGGTCAACCTCGCGGACGCCTACGACGATCCCCGGTTCAACAGGCAGATCGACGAACGCACCGGGTACCGCACCCGCAGCCTCTTCTGCGCACCGGTCTACAACCGGCACGGGAAACAGCTGGGAGTCATCCAGCTTCTCAACAAGGAAGGCGGTCCGTTCACCGATGAGGACGAGGCGTTCATCGACATCTTCGTCAACCACGCGTCGATCTTCATCGAGATCACCCAGCTCCAGAAAGCCCGGATCGAAGCGCTGGAGCAGTCGCGACAGGAGCTCGAGCGGCTCAACCGGGTGAAGAGCAAGGCCCTCGACCATCTCTCCCACGAGCTGAAAACCCCCCTGGCCGTGATCCGGGGGAATATCAATCTCCTGAAGAAAAGGCTTCCGGCGGACCCCGCTTCCGCCAGGGCGGCTTCGCTGTTCGAGGCGCTGGAGAGGAACCTGAACCGCATCCTCGCCATCCAGGAGGAGACGGACACCATCGTCCGGTCTTACCGGGAGCGGGAAGGGGGCGGGTCCCCGGACGAGACGGACCGGAGGGATTCCCCCCGTGCGGAGTCGATCCCTCTTCTCTCCTTCGCCGGGCAGACCCTGGAAAAGGTGAAGGCGCGATCCGCCCATCGGGACATTCAATTTCACCTGGAGGGAACCGGGGATCACCCCGTGTTCATGGACCCGGGGATCCTCGAAAGCATCCTGGACGGCCTGTTGAAGAATGCCGTGGAAAACACCCCGGATGAGGGGATGATCCGGATCCTGTCGGAACGGACGGACGACAGGATCCTCCTCAAGGTGCAGGATTTCGGGGTCGGGATCACCGAGGAGAACCAGAAGTCCATATTTGAGGGGTTCTTCCACACGCAGGAGACGGACCTCTATACTTCCCGGAAGCCGTACGATTTCAACGCGGGGGGCAAGGGGCTGGACCTGCTGAAGATGAAGATCTACGGGCAGGGCCTCGGATTCGATCTTTCCGTGGAGAGCAAACGATGCGTGCATCTCCCCACGGACCGGGACGTCTGCCCGGGGAGGATCTCCGCGTGCCCGCACTGCCGGGGGCCAGAGGATTGCTTCTCCTCCGGGGAGACCACCTTTTCCGTGTCGTTCCCGGCAGGAGGGTAACCGATCGTGCGGCGATTCTATTTCCAAAGAAAGGGCGCGGAAAAGAAGAACCCGATGGATGGCAAAAAGATGACCGAGAAGGAGCGTCTGTTCGACCTCCTGATCCACGACCTGACCGGTCCGCTGTCCGTGATCTCGGTCAGCACGGCCAGCCTCCTCGGAAACACGGATCGGAACGGCCCGTTGACGGAGCGGCAGAGATCAGGCCTCGACAGGGTCTTGCGGAATGTCGACAAGGCCCAGGAGATCCTCCGGGAGATGATCGAGATCCTGCGCTCCGAAGCGGGATCGTTCCGGAAGGAGCCGTTCTCCGTGGAAAAGGTCCTCAAGGAATCGATCCTGGATGTGCTGGAGGTCCATGCGCAGGGTGCGGAGAAAACACTTCGCCAGGAAAAGAGCATGAAAAAATTTTGGAAGCTTCTCGAGCCCCACGGCATCTCCGTCGAGATCGGCGGAAAATTCCGCGACGCCCCTTTTCGCCACGATCCCAGGAAGGTCCGGTACATTCTCCGAAACCTCCTGAGCAACGCCATGAAGTACAGGCGGAAGCACGTCGGGGTCTGCGTCCGGGGCGACGCGGACCTGCACGTGTCGGTCGAGGATGACGGCCCGGGGATTCCCCGGGAAGAGCAGGGGGGAGTTTTCGAGCGGTTCGTCAGGCTGAACGGCAAGGAATATCCCGACGCGCCGGGGCTTGGCCTCGGGCTTGCGGGCGTCAAGGCCCTCGTGGAGGCGATGGGGGGAAAGATTTCGTTGGAAAGCCGGGAGGGGGGCGGGACGCGGTTTACGGTCGATCTTCCACCCCTTCCATGATCAGGCGGTACAGACCCCCGTTATCTTCCCGGCATGTGAACGGGGGAGGAAATATCCGTTGACATGGGAAGCGAAAAATTAATATATTTAGATTTAATATAATTTTTTCCGGCAAACCGAAAAGAACAACACCGAATACAAATTGACGTCAAAAGTTGTTTGCCTTCTCCGGGAAGGTGAACCGTGGCGATCGCTTCCTTTTTCGGGCCGGCTCCGTCATTTCCTTCTGTTTTCCCTCCTGCTTACCGGTTAAAAACAAGAACAAGTATTATTTTGCTTGACAGTTCAAAAAGTATGTTTTATCTTCTAATACCAAGTTTTGGATTCCCCGAAAAGTGTACGATAATGAAGGGCATTCAGCCCCTTTGGATATGCACTCTTGCTGCAATTAATGGTTCAATCAGGGAAAATAATTGTCCCTAAAGGATATTTGGATTAAACAATAAATTATATCAATAAAGAAATTAAATGATAATTGATGCCTTGGGCGTTTTTAAAACGAGGCTTCGTTCGGTACAGATGTTGCTTAATAGTATTTATTCATCGTAGCAAAGGTTGCAACCAATAGTCGGAATTGGAATGAATTGGTGCACGAGTCGAGTCCTAACGGGACCAAGCGGACTATCGTAATGATTTTGGGAGGGGGAACATTCGCCGGATGGCCTCGGGGCCGGATACGAAGTATGGAAGGAACAAAGAGGCCCCTGGATAGGATTCCCCAATGTCCCCTTTAGCGAAAGCCATATTGTTAGGAGGTCTCGTAGGAGTGATCGGGTTGGTCGCAAGCCCATTCCGTTTCACCCTTGGCATCGAGGAAAACGCCGGCCTGGGCCTGCTGTTCAAGCTCAGGGGGGCAAGACCGGCGCCGTCCGATGTCGTCGTGATCAGCATCGACCGCGAATCGTCCGAGCAGCTCGACCTGCCGGACAATCCCGACAAGTGGCCCCGCTCCCTGCACGCGCGTCTGACGGACACGCTGCTTCGGGAAGGTGCCACGGTCGTCTCCTTCGACGTGCATTTCGTCGAGCCCAAAAATCCCCGCGACGACAGTCTCTTCGCCCGGGCGATGAAAAGGGCCGGCAACGTGGTCCTGACCGAGCCGGTAAAAGAGAAAGAGGTTCCCGTCGCGGGCGAGGGCGGGTCTGCGGAAGCGAGTCACAACATCGTGCGCGTGGTGCCGCCGATCGAGATCTTCGCGAATTCCGCGGTGGCCACCGCGCCCTTCACGTTGCCCCGCATCCCGTTCAAGGTGAACCGGTATTTCACGTTCGATCCGGGAGCGGGGGACTCGCCCGCCATGCCGGTCGTGATGCTCCAGCTCTTCGGGATGGACGCGTACGGGGAGTTCGTCCGTCTGCTGGAACGGGCGAGTCCGGACCAGGCGGGGAAGCTTCCGCCGGATCGCGATGCGGCGATCAAAACCCTGGGCGTCAAGGGGCTGATCTGGAAGATCCGGGGGATCTTCGAAGGCGACCCGGCGCTGGCGGATCGGATGCAAAGGGAACTGGACGGTGAACAGACGATGTCGGGGGGTGGGGAGAAGCGCCGGGTGCTCGAAGCCCTGATCAGGATGTACGGGGGCCCGAGGAACCGGTACATCAACTTCTACGGCCCCCCGGGCACGGTCACCACCATTCCGTATTACCAGGCGCTTCGGATCCGGGACGGGGTGCTGGGGGACGAACGGCTGGACTTGAAAGGCAAGGCCGTCTTCGTGGGGCTTTCTGAGGTCCTGCTGGCGGAGCGCAAGGACAGTTTCTACACGGTCTTTTCGAAGGCCAACGGGACGTTCATCGCGGGTGTGGAGATTTCCGCCACCGCGTTCGCGAACCTCCTGGCGGATGCCCCTGTGAAACCGATCGGCCTGCCCGCCCACATCGTCCTCCTTCTCGGGTGGGGGGTCCTCATCGGTGTTCTCTCCCGCCGGTTCCGGATCGGGGCCGCCGCGGCAAGCGTTTTGGGCTTGAGCATTCTGTACATCCTTGTGGCGCGGTACCTGTTCGAGACCCACAACGAGTGGCTCCCCGTTGCCGTCCCCCTCTTTTTCCAGGCTCCTGCCGCCTTTTTCGGCGCCGTGGTGTGGAACTATCTCGACGCGGACAAGG
>DATHRT010000200.1:0-7995 GCA_035464915.1 Candidatus Limnocylindria bacterium | reverse complement strand
GCGCGCGTAATCCTGATGCAGTCCTCTCTCGTCGTCGTTGATGAAGACCGAGGCGGTGATGTGCATCGCGTTCACCAGGCACATCCCGTCGCGGATCCCGCTTTCCTTGAGGCACCCGGCGACATCGCGGGTGATGTTGACGAACGCCATTCGTTGGGGGATGTCGAACCACAGCTCTTTCCGGTAGCTCTTCATGAAATCCTCCCTTGTTATCCCGCCAGGGCGCGGAAGAACCGGGATTGCACCTGCCGGGAGAGCAGCGCCTTCTTTACCGGAGGGAGAACGGTCACGATCCGCGTTACCACCCGCAGGACGGCGTGGTCGAGCCGGTCGAAGTCGTCGAAGAGCAGGTTCTGGAACTTCCCCTGCTCGATCGCCATGATCACCGTCCGCTGCCAGGCATTCTCGGGGACCAGGATCTGTTCCTTCCGAGGCTCCATCCGCATGGCCCCCCGGGCGCAAGCCAGGCGGCACAATCCGCAGCCCAGGCAAATGTCGCGCCGGACGTCGGCCTTCGCATCGGGTTTCTCCCCCCGGATCTCGATCGCATGGATAGGGCATTTCTTCGTGCAGAGGCCGCACCCGTTGCAAGTTCCCGGGTCGGCCACCGCAAGGAAGGGGGAGGTGACCACCGCGCCGAAGAGGTGGAACCGGTTGATCGCGGAGAGCATCCCGCAGCAGCACCCGCAGCAATGGCAGACATAGGCGGGCCGCTTCTTCACGTTGTCGGAGATGTGGACCAGCCCCGCCTCGCGGGTCCGGGCGAAGAGATCGTTCGCCTCCTCCCGGTCGATCTTCCGGGCGAGTCCCCTCCGGACCAGGAAGTCGGCCGCCGCGTTGAACGTGGTGCACACCTCCATCGGCCTGTCGCAGCTGCGTCCCTCGTGCTCCGCGGCATGCCGGCAGAAGCAGAGGGAGACGGCGCACATCTTCGCCTCCCCGATCAGGTGCGACGCCCGATCGTGATCGAGAACGCGCGGGAGATCCTGCGGGTCGACCGTGTCCTCATGAACAAGCGTTCTTCCCGGCATGACCTTCCCGGCGAAGATCGACCGGACGAACTCCGGCTCGTCGTGGACATACTGCATCATGTATCGGGCCAGTTCCTTCTGCGGGATGTCGTCGCGCACCCGCATGAAGGCGAATTCGAAGAAGCCGAGCAGGGTGGGGGAGAGAATGTATTCCACCTTGCCCCTGTGTTCGAAGTCCATCACCAGCCCCTTTTCCGCCATCCGGTCGAGGACGGGACGAAGCTCCTCCGGGCTTCGCCCCGTGCGCTTGGCGATCCCCCGGATGTCCGTGAACCGGATCGGCAATCGGCAGGCGATCTCCGCCTCCTCTTCCGAGTAGAGCCGCCGGAGAATTTCATAGAGGGCCGGCGCGGGCGGCGCGCCGATGGGGTACCGGTCAAGCCGCTTCTGAAGCCTTCCGTATACCCCCTGTCCGCTTCGAAGGTGTCCCATCGATGTTTCCTCCTCGCCGCCTTCTCCCGCAGAGCGGTTCCCGCCCGTCTACGCCAGGCTTGTTTCCGTGCCCTGCCCGAAAACGGCTGTGCGGTTTCTTCCGGCCTTCTTTGCCTGGAACAGGGCGGTGTCGGCACGCTCAACCAGCTGGCGGGTATTCAGGCATGCCTGCGATGCGGCTGCGATTCCGACGCTGATGGTGCAATGCAGGGATGTTGCGGGCGGTACCGACGAATCGGCCGGGAAGGGGTGGATTTCGACCTTTTTCCGAATCCGCTCGGCAAGGATTCTTGCCCCCGCCTGTCCGGTGTGAGGAAGGAGGATCATCGCCTCCTCCCCTCCGTACCGTGCCGGCACGTCGACGCTCCGGATGTTGTTCTTGAGGAGAGCCCCGATCTGCTTCAGCACGAGGTCTCCTATCGGGTGACCGTAGGTGTCGTTGACCTCCTTGAACCGGTCGATATCGATAAGAAGAAGGGAAAAGGGATATCCATATCGTTTTGCCCGGGGGAACTCATCCTCCAGCTGCTGGTCCAGGTAGCGGCGGTTGAAGATCTCCATCAGATGGTCGGTGATGTTCTCAGTTTCCAGCGTGACGATCCGCTTGATGTCCTGAACCGTCCCGTGGGCCAGCATGCAGACGAGCAGGACGAAGCGTAGGAAAGCATCAGGGCATAGCCCAACGGCGGTCCCTCCCGCTATTCGTTGTTCCTTCCTGTCCCCTGATATTGCCGCCCGCTTATCCGCTCCCGGTGGGGAATTCCCTCGCAATCCGTTCTGCGGTCAACCGGGATTGTAGCACACAGTCGTTCAGGGCGATCCCCCGATATGCGTTGCTGTTGAGATGGATGCCGGGGTTGGCGGCAAGGCGCTCCTCGATCCGCCCGAGCACTTTCCCGTGTCCGACGAGGTACTGGGGGATCCCCTTCTCGTGGAAGAAGGAGCGGGAGAGGATTGGTTCGGCTGTCACTCCCATCGTCGCCGTGAGTTCCGAGCGGACGAGCCCGAAAAGCTCTTCGGGAGGCAGGGCCGCAAGCGCAGGGGCCCGCACGCCCCCCACCATCGCCCGGATCAGGGCCTTCCCCTCCGGGGCCCGGTTCGGAAAGACGCTCGAATCCCACAGGGCGCCCAGGATCTTCCGCTTTTCCCCGCGGGGGATGAGGAAGCCGAACCCGTCGAGCGGGTTACCCAGGGTCGCCTTCTCATACCCGAGCGCCACCACCGATATCGGCGAGTAGGGAATGGCGGAAAGAGCCGCCCGAAGGGAGGGGTCCAGGCCCCCTAGCATCTCCGCCGCCGCGTAGGCGGGCACCGCCAGCACGACCACGTCCGCGTCGACCTCCCCGCGAAGACTCCTTTCCTCGAGCGAGAGCAGGATCTTCCCGTCGCGGCGGCTGACCCGGTTGACCTTCACGCCCAGATGGAGGCCGTCGGAAAGCCGGTCGGCCAGGATGTCGGTGAGTTCCTGGACACCGTGGTCGAACGACATCAGGACTCCTCCCGGCCCCGCCGACATCTCCCGTTTCTCCCCGGCGCTCCTGCGCTCCCGCCGGAGGGCGATCATCCCCTTTACGAGGCCTCCGTACTTTCGCTCGAGGTCGTGGATCAGGGGGAAGCAGCTTTGCAGCGACATCCGGTCCGGGTCGCCGGCAAAGATCCCCGTGACCATGGGGTCGATAAGCTTTTCCAGCGCCTCGGGCCCGAGGCGGCGGCGCGCGAAGTCCCCGAGCGATTCGTCGATTCCCGCGGGGGGGCCCGGTGCGAACAGTTCTCCGATGATGCGGAGCCTCCCCGGAAGCGAGAGCAGCCGGGACCGGAAGAATGCCGGGGGAGTCTCCGGAAGACGGTGGAGCATCCCACCCGAAAAGATGAACCGCTTTCTGGCAAGGTCCGACGACCGGGCGAGCCGGTCTTCGATACCCAGTTCCTTCACCAGGTCGAGCGAGTAGGGCTTGTTCGTCAGGAATCCGTTCGGTCCCCACTCCATCCGGAAGCCGTCCTGCGGGATGGAGCGCATTTTCCCCCCGGGTACAGATTCCGCCTCGAAGAGGATGATCTCGACCGACTTCCCGGCCGACTGGCATTCCCGGACGAGGTAGTGGGCTGTGCACAGCCCCGATATTCCCGCTCCGACGATGACGATACGCCGCATCAAGCCTTTCCTTTCAGGGGGACACTCATTAAATTACGTTTCATGTTGAATGAGTGTCCCCCCTGGTGGTGTCCCCCGCCACCTGCGCAAGCACGATTTCCTTGAGTGCCCCGATGAACTCGGGCGAGTCGTTGAACGCCGGAACCCGCAGGAACGTAACGATCCCGGCTTCCCGCGCCGTTTCCCTGAGCCGGATATCCAGTTCGTGCAGCGTCTCGATATGGTCCGAGACGAAGCTCACCGGAACGACGACGAGCCGTTTTACCCCTTCCCGCCCGAGGCGGACAACCTCTTCTACGGTATCCGGTTTCAGCCATTCCGTTCTTCCCAACCGGCTCTGGTAGGAGATCGAGTGGGAGATCGCCGATAACCGTTCCCTCACCGCCGCGACCGTTTTTTCCACTTCGACCTGGTACGGGTCCCCCCCGTCGATGAACGACCTGGGCACCCCGTGCGCGCTGAAGAGGAGGTGGGTCTCCTCGGTGCCCGGCGTCCCTTCCAGCGTTTCCTCGATCTTCGCGCAAAGGGCCGCGATGTACCCGGGGTGGTCGGGCCAGGATCTGATCTCGGTCAGCGGGAAGTCGGCCCCGGCCCATCGCAACCACCTGCGGAGGTCGGAAAGGCTCGATCCGGTCGTTGCCGCGCAATATTGCGGGTAGAGGGGAAGGGCGATCGCACGGGCGACGCCGTCTTCCTTCATCTCGAGCACCGCGTGCTTGGCGAGGGGGTGCCAGTACCGCATTCCTACGTAGACGCGAAAATTCCCTCCGGTTTCCCCAAGCGCGCCCTCGAGCGCTGCGCGTTGCCTGTCCGTCAATTCCGCGATCGGGGAGCTTCCGCCGATCTCTTCGTAATATTTCCGGACGTGCCTTGCGCGCAGCCCCGAAACGGCCCATGCGAACAGCGGTTGCGTTACGGGTGCGAGGGGAAGGCGGATCAGCTCCCGGTCGGAAAAGAGCCGGGCCAGGAAGGGCCGGATTGCGGAGAGCGAGTCCGGTCCCCCCATGTTAAGCAGGACCACCCCCGTGAGCGGGGAGGATGCGGACATGGACGGTTCCCCCTTCGGGGCGCTCACCCCTTTCTTCCGAGCCGGTGCACCGCCTCCACCATGGAGACCGCGTGTTCGGGGTTTGTGGGCGGAAGGATGCCATGGCCGAGGTTGAAAATGTGGGAGGCGGCGGACTGCCCCCGGAGGAGGACTTCGCGCACGCACTGCTCGATCTGCTCCGGCGGGAGGAAGAGCATCGTCGGGTCCATGTTCCCCTGGAGAGCCACGTTCCCCCCCACGGCAGCCGCGGCCTGGTCGAGCGGAATCCGCCAGTCGACCGCGATGACATCGACGGGAAGGGTCCGGATGGCGGGGAGGAGGGTTGCGCAGTCATTGGCGTAGTGGATGACCGGGACTCCGTCGCGGTTAAGCGACTCCACCACCTCGCGGGTGTACGGAAGCGCATACTTCTCGTAGTCGCCGGGAGTCAGGATTCCCGCCCAGGTGTCGAATAACTGGACCGCCTGCGCGCCGGCCTCGATCTGGGCGTTGAGGTACGCAACGACGGTCTTCGCGATCTTTTTCATCAGCGAGCGGAATACGTTCGGAGCCTGGTACATGAGGGTCTTGAGCCGGATGAAGTTGCGGGAGGTGCCTCCCTCCACGATATAGGAGGCAAGAGTGAACGGCGCCCCGGAAAAGCCGATGAGCGGGACCTTTCCCTCGAACGTCTTCCGGAGGATCCGGATCGCCTCCATGACGAAGGGGACCTTGTCGGCGGGATCGGGCACGGCGAGGATGTCGACGTCGGCCTGGCCCCGGATCTCCTTCCCGAGGACCGGTCCCTTCCCGTCATGGAACTCGAGGGGGACTCCCATCGCCTCCACGGGGATGAGGATGTCCGAAAAGAGGATCGCCGCATCCACGCCGAGCCGTTCGATCGGCTGGACCGTCACCTCCGCCGCCAATTCGGGCGTCTTGCACATCGTGAGAAACGAGTTCTTCCCCCGAATCTTCTGGTATTCCGGGAGGTACCTTCCCGCCTGCCGCATGATCCAGACGGGCGTCATGTCGACCGGCTCGCGCCGGCACGCTTTTAAAAATCGGTAATCCGCCATCGCCACCTCTCCTAAGAACGGGGACGTTCCTAAGAAGTTCGAAGAACCGGCCTCCACCAGTTCTTAGCAACGTCCCTGTTCTTGGCATTCCGGAGTTACTTGTTCTTGGCCGCCGCGGGTTTCTCGTCCTCGACCGCCGACGCCAGCCGCCGTTTCGTGCGGATGGGGACGTAGTCGCAGAACGGTTCCTCCTGAAGATAATCCTCCAGGACGGCATCCGCCCGGGCCCGGCACCCCCCGCAGACGTTCAGGTATTCGCAGTCTCCGCATCGCCCCTTGTACTTCTCGAACGCCCGGAGCGATTCGAACAGCTCGGAGTGGTACCAGATATCCCGGAAATGCTGCTTCTTGACGTTCCCCGCCACCACGGGGAAGTAGGAGCAGGGCTGGACGTTTCCCTTCGAATCGATGAAGGCGATCGTCTGCGCGCAGATGCACCCCTTCCCCCCGCCCGTGGAGAAGGAGAGCGTTCTTGGCTGGATCTTGAGCCCTTCCTCCTTGGCCTTCTGCAGCCGGACCCGGTAGTAGTGGGGAGCGCAGGTGGGCCGCACGAGCATGTCGGTCTCGTTCTTCTCCATCTGGTAGTGCCACTCGAGGATCTCCTCGTAATCCTCCTTGCTGATCAGTTCGCTCATGATCTCCTCGCCCCGGCCCGTGGGGACGATCATGAACATGTACCATGCGTGGGCGCCGATTTTCTTCGCGAGCCGGTACGTGTCCGCGATGTCGTGCTGGTTCCGCTTGGCGAAGGAGGAATTGACGATGAACTTGATGCCGTTGCGGTTGAACGTTTCGGCCGCGCGCAGGGTGGCCTCGAAGGCGCCCACCTGCTTCCGGAAGTCGTCGTGCACGGCCGCCGTGGAGCCGTCGAGGGACAGGGAGACGATCTTGATCCCGCTCTCCTTCATCTTTGCGCAGACGTCGTCGGTCACAAGGGTGCCGTTGGTGGCGATGCACATCCGCAGGCCCTTGTCGGTCCCGTATTTCGCGATCTCGAACAGGTCCGGACGCAGCAGCGGCTCTCCCCCCGAGAGGACGAGGACGGGGCTGCAGAAGGAGGTGATGTCGTCGATCAGCTTCCTGGCTTCCGCCGTCGTGAAGTCGGTGTCGTGGGACGTCATGGAGGAGGAGGCGCGGCAGTGGATGCAGCTCAGGTTGCAGCGCCCGGTGACCTCCCAGGCAAGCCATTTCGGGATGAATTCTTCCTTGGGCACGCGGTTTCCTTTCGTCATTTCAGTATAATCGATGAACGGGCCTATTTCGCCATTTCGGCGTACTTTTGCGCGTTCTCCCGGTCGCCGATCGCCTCGTACGACTTCGACAGCATCGTCGCCGCCTGCTTGGTCGGGAGCAGGTCCATGCTCCGGGACAGCTCCGGGATCGCCGCCCGGTATTCGTTCTTCTGGTAGCGCAGCGCCCCGAGCAGAAGGTGGGGCTCGAAGAACTCGTCGTCCAGGCGGATTGCCTTTTGAAGTTGGCCTTCCGCCGCCGCGTAGTTCTTCCGGATCAGGTGCACATGGCCGATCGACGAGGGAAACGGTGCCTGGGAAGGCTCGCGGGCGGCCGCCGCCTCGTACTTGGCAAGCGCCTCCTCGTACCGCTTCTCCTTGAACAGCTTGTCTCCCTCGTCGGCGATGTCGTAGGTCTTCTGGACTTCCCGAAGCTTCTTGGTCTTTTGGAGGAAGATCGTCTCGTTGAAGGTGTAGTTCGGGTTCCTCACCGTGTTCGGGTACCGCTTTGCGATGTAGCCCCGGGCGTTGTCCAGTCTCTCCTTGGAGACCGGGTGGGTGCGGAAAATCCCTTCCAAAAACATCGGGTTTCTTCCCCCTTCCAGCTCCGAGAAGAAATATTCCTGGAGTCTTACGGCTCCTTCCGGGTTGTAGCCCGCCTTGACCATATAGTCGATTCCCAGCCAGTCGGCCTCGCGTTCCTGCTCCCGCGAAAAGCCGTTGTTGACAAGCGACGCGGTGATTCCGGACAGTTGCATCACCCCCGTGCCTCCCCCCGTGGCGATCGAGACCCCCGCAAGGAGGACATTGGACGCCAGCGCACGCTGGTACCCCGCCAGGGAGTGCTTGGCGGTGACGTGCCCGGTTTCGTGCCCGAGAACCGCCGCCATCTCCGCCTCGCTTTTGAGTCCCACGAGCAGGCCCCGGTTGATGACGATGAACCCGCCGGGCAACGCGAAGGCGTTCGGGACGGAGGAGTTCAGGACACGGTACCGGTAGTTCAGATCGGGACGGTGCGACACGCGGGCCAGCCGCATCCCGACAC
>DATHRT010000199.1:0-3749 GCA_035464915.1 Candidatus Limnocylindria bacterium | reverse complement strand
AGGACCGCGAACTCTTCGACGAGCTGTTCGCCGCGGCAAGGTACCACACCGCCGCCTGCACCTGCTCGGGGCGCGCCGTCCCGTTCGAGGCGATCCTGATGAGCATCCTCGTCGAGGAGCGGCGGGCGGTACGGGAGCTTTTGCGCCGCATGGAAGAACTCGAGCGGCGGCGGAAGGACGAACCGTGATCACCTCCTGCGGCGGCTGCCTGCGCCGGGGCCCCCGGCTCGCGGGGGGCTTCCCCTCCGCTACGCTCGCGATCTTGCGCCCGCTCGCTGCGGGTTCCGCTCGCCTAAACGGACCCCGCTTTGCGGGGATGCCGTCTCTCGCTCCACACGCCGCTCCGCGGAACCCCCCGCATCGCCCCGGGTCCCCAGTACAGGGCGCAGCAGCCTCGGAGGGGGCCTTCGTTCGTGGCTCGCCGTGCGATACACCCGCAAGGCTGCGCTCAACCGTTGCCGGAAAGCTCCGCTCGGAACCGGATTCGTACACTCCGCCGCGGAGGCGCCCTCCGAACACGGGCGCAGGTCTCGCTCCACAGCCTCGGAGGGGGGCTCCGTTCGTGGCTCGCCGTGCGGTCAACCTGCACGGCTGCGCTTTACCTCACTGCGCCCCCACTCCTTCGGCCTGCTGCGCTTTCCGAAGCCCTCACGATGGGGCGCACAACGCGGCGTCGCCTCGTTTCCGGGGGGGGTCTACCTAGATGAAGGGATGGGTGCTCGACCTCTTCGCCGCGCGGGACGGGATGGAGGTCTGGTTCCGGACGGCCGGCGGCGACACCGTGACCCTGTTCGCCCCGTTCCGCCCCTCCTTCGCCGTGGCGGGCCGGAGCGTGCGGGAGACCGCGGTCCGGGCCGCCGCCAGGCGCTGGGGATGCGACGTCCGGAAAGGCGACGGGGTAGAGTTCTTCTCCGGCAGGACGGTCCCGGCGTGGACGCTTACCGTCCCTGCGCCTTTCCTCCTTCGGGCGACCGTCCGGAAGGCGGAAAGCGCGTTCGGGGCGGAGGCGCTCGCCAACGCCGACATCGCCCCGGAGGAGCAGTTCGCGTACGCCACCGGGCTCTTCCCGTTTTCCTTCGCCGAGGCGGAATGCGCAGACGACGGGAGGATCCTCTCCGCCCGGGCCCTCGACTCGCCGTGGGACATCGTCTCTCCCCGCCCATCGCTCTCCCGGGCGTTCCTCCGGGCGGAAGGGACGGGGCACCCCGCGCACGGAAGGGCGCGGCCGCTCGTTTTTTCGGCCGACGGCACGACCCACGTCCTCTGCTGGGAGAACGGAACGGATTTCCTCCGGGAGTTCCTGCGGTTCCTGGCCAGCGCGGACCCCGACCTGCTCGTCACGGAGTACGGAGACGACTACCTCCTGCCGCGGATGCTCGCCCTCGCCTCCCGGCTCCGCATGCCGCTCCCTTTAGGCCGCACCCCCCGTCCGCCGGGGAGGGCGGCCGGGAAAGGGGCACGCCCCGCGCAGGAGGGGGAGGACCCGGAAAGAGGCGGCATCCGGCGCGCCCGCGAGCGGTCCTACTTCTCGTACGGGCGGGTGATCTTCCGCGCCGCGCCGCACACCCTCTCCGGCCGGTGGCACGTGGACGCCCGCAACTCGTTCCTCTTCGGGGAAACCGGCCTCCCGGGCCTGATCGAGCTCTGTCGCCTCTCCGGCATTCCGCTGCAGCGCATGGCCCGCTCGTCGCCGGGGACCGCCATCTCGGCAATGCAGGTCGCGGCGGCGCTTTCTCAGGGAATCCTCGTCCCCTACAAAAAGCGGGAGCCGGAAGAGTTCAAGACGGGCGCCGGGCTCGTCGCGACCGACAAGGGGGGACTCACCTACCTTCCCCGGCCGGGCCTTCACGAAAACGTGGGCGAGCTCGACTTCGCCTCGATGTACCCGTCGCTCATGGACCGGTACAACATCTCCCCGGAGACGGTCAACTGCCGCTGCTGCCGCCCGGGCCTCCCCGTCCCCGAGATCGGTTTTCACACGTGCGCCCGCCGCAGGGGTCTCATTCCGGGGGTGCTGGCCCCCGTCCTCGAAAAACGGCGGCTTCTCAAGGAGCGCCAGAGGGCGGCCGCCACGGACGAGGAGCGCGACCTCTTCCGGAAGCGGCAGGCGTCACTCAAGTGGATCCTCGTCGTCTGCTTCGGGTTCCTCGGGTACAAGAACGCCCGGTTCGGCCGGATCGAGGCGCACGAGGCGGTCACCGCCTGGGGGAGGGAGAAGCTCCTCTCCGCCAAGGAGATCGCCGAGCGCGAGGGGTTTTCCTTCCTGCACGGCCTGACCGACGCCGTGTGGGTCGTGCGCGACGGCGCGGAGGAAGGAGACTACCGGCGGCTGGCGGAAAACATCACCGCCGGAACGGGGATGCCGATCGCCCTGGAAGGGATCTACCGGTGGCTCGCCTTCCTACCCTCGAAGCGAAACTCCTCGGTCGCCGTCCCGAACCGGTTCGTCGGGGCGTTTGCAGGCGGCGAGATCAAGGCGCGCGGGATCGCGATGCGCCGCTCCGACACTGCGCCCTTCATCGCCTCCCTCCAGCAGGCGCTGCTTGCGGAGATGGCGGAAGCCGGGAATCTGGACGCGCTGCGCACCATTCTGCCTCGTCTGCGGGAGATCGTGGAATCCGCAGCGGCGGAACTGCGGGAGGGACGCGTCCCGCCGGAGGCGCTGGCGGTCGCGAGACGCCTGTCCAAGGCGCCGGAGCAGTATGTCGCCAACACGGTCGCCGCCGCGGTCACCCGCGAGCTGTGCGGACGCGGCGTGCGCCTTCGCCCCGGCTCGAAGATCCGCTACCTGCTGACGGAAGGGGGGAAGAGCCCGGGCGGCCGGGCTGTCGCAGGTGCAACGAAGCAGCACGGGCGGGCGATGGGGTTCCTCGATGGAAGCGAGGCGGCG
Source organism: Candidatus Limnocylindria bacterium (assembly GCA_035464915.1). Classification (GTDB taxonomy): domain Bacteria; phylum Desulfobacterota; class Deferrimicrobia; order Deferrimicrobiales; family Deferrimicrobiaceae; genus CSP1-8. The sequence goes on along the minus strand of DATHRT010000199.1, from coordinate 859 downwards.
GACCTGGCGAGATATGAAGGAATGCTGCGGGAGGCGGCGGAGGAGGTGCTGGGGTATCTTCTCTGAAACGGAGAGTCCCCACATGCTTCCCCCTGATGAATTTCCCGTACGATCCTGTTTCTCCCATAAGGTTTTTCCCCCATACTGTGTTCCCATGGGTATGACCAGTCACAGGACGACGTCCATGCTCCCCATGATGGGGGACCGGGAGATCCGTATCGTCGAGAAGGCGCTGCTCGACGCCAACGGCACCCCTCTACGTGTCCTGGAGTGGGGTTGCGGCGGCAGCACCGTGTATTTCCCCCGGATGCTTGCCCGCCACGGAATCGAGTATTCCTGGGTCAGCCTCGAATACAAAAGGGAGTGGTACCTCGCCGTTTCCGAGCAGGTGAAGGAGGACCCCAATGTAAGGCTGGTCCTGTTCGAGGTCGTCGGGGAAGATCCCTGGAGCCGTGCCTGCCGGATGGACGAATATGTTTCCTTCCCCGCAACGTTAGGAACAGAATTCGACGTGATCCTCGTAGACGGAAGGAAGAGGAGAAGGTGCCTGCTGGAGGTAAAATCCCTTCTCGCGCCCGGTGGCGTCGTGTTTCTCCACGATGCGCAAAGACGCCGTTACCATTGCGCCCTAGTCGACTATCCGGACTCCTGCTTCCTGACGAGGAAGCTGTGGCGCGGGACGAACGAGGTCTTGCCGCGGGGTTCCAGGATGAGGAACAAGATCCTTTCCGTTTTCCGCTTACGATTGGGGAAATACATTCCCCTGTAACGGGAAACACTCGCTCCGGCTGTGAGATACGGCAGAAGTTTCATGCTTCCTTCTTCCGCCGCCAGACCTCCGCAAGCACGGCAAGGGTTT
>DATHRT010000198.1:0-2923 GCA_035464915.1 Candidatus Limnocylindria bacterium | reverse complement strand
AGGAATCGTTTTTCCCTGGCGGTTTCGTCCATCGCCCCCTCACGACCGCCTGTCGGCGGGAGGCCGTCCCCGTCGCGTCAGCCAGCGGGCAAGCAGGTAGGCGCCTCCTCCGGAGGCCACGATCCCGAGGAACGCCGAGAGGAGGTAGTGAACGCCCTGCGTCGGGAGGGGGGCGTTCTCTCGGCCGGGGGGGGGCGTAGTCGGGCATCGGGGCCTTCCACGTATCCGCCGTTTTCTCCATCCCGGGGGGAGCGTAGCCGATCATCTTCCTGACCTCGTGGATCCCCCATTCGCCCCACGCACCCCCCACCTTCGTGATCTGCGGGAGATAAAGCCCGATGGGGGTCAGAAACGCCATCAGTCCCAGGGCGATCAGTAATTTCCGGTATTCCCTCATCGCGCGGGTCCGCTTTCCTGTGAGCCGATAACCCAGGCGGATTTCGATTTGCGCAGGTAATGGACCACGAGCCCCGTGACCAGGGCCTCGACCGCGCCGATAACGGTCATGTGCTGGATCATCATGACGGGAACGGCCACGGAGAGGGGATAGGGAGAGTAGAGGGCCCTCCCGTCCGGGGCCATGTGCAACAGGGGCTGAATCCCGAACATGACCGCCGTGGTGAATGCTGCCGCATTGATCCCGATATATCCTCCGATCCCGGCGGCCAGGGCTTTGTCCCTGTCGGAGGAGACCATGCGGGAGAGAAGACGGTACGTGTAATACCCCGTGAACGGCATCACGAAGGCAATGTTCAGGCAGTTTGCGCCGATCGCCGTCACCCCCCCGTCGCCGAAGAGAAGCGCCTGGATCGCGAGAGCGATGCTGATGGAGAGCATTGCTCCCCAGGGTCCCACGGCAATCGCGATCAGGACGCCCCCCACCGCATGCCCCGTGCTTCCCCCGGGAAGGGGCACGTTGAACATCATCAAGAGGAAGGAGAAGGCTGCGGAGATGGCGAGGAGAGGAGCCCGCCGCGTGTCGAGGCTTTCCCGGACCTTCCGGGCCGCAATTCCCCAGAGGGGAGCGCAGGCGGCGTATGCCGCGATGTACGTCGGGGGGCCGAGATACCCGTCGGGGATGTGCATTTTTCCTTCTGTCTCCTATCTCGTTTCCTTGCCCGCCTCGTGCGTATTATCCCGTTCGTCTTGCGTGTGGTTTTTCGCCATCTCTTCCCCGGGGTATGCGAGGGTGACGCCGGCGAGGTACGTGACGTCGGGCGATGCGTCGGTCGTTCCCCAACGGATGCCGACGTCGAACGTCAGATTTCGCGAGATCTCCGCCTTTCCTCCCACGAGGAGTTCCGATAAGACGCTTCCGGACCCCCCGATGTTTTTCTCCCAAAGGTATTCGCCCACCAGAACATACCGGTTGTGCGCTTCCCACTCCGCGGCGAGACTCGCCGATACGCTGTCGTCCCGGTCCCGGCTCCCGATCGGACGCCCGGCAATCGTTATGCCCGTGTTCAGGTGGACCAGCACGGTGTCGGCTGCCCAGGTGGCGATGGCAGTGAATATCCCGCTTGCCCGCCCCGCCCCGAGCTCTTTCGTTTCCTCCCCGGTGGGAAGGAGCGCCCCCGCTTTCAACCCCAGGGCTGGAGTCCATCCCTCCTCGTCGCCAAACGACGTCTTCAGCGTAACCTCCGTATCCGCCATGCCCCGCACCGCCTCCGAGCCGTCTCCGGGCCTGTGGGACACGTAGGCGAACGAGGTGCCGAGGTCTATCCCGGGAGTCAATCCCAGCGTGTAGGAGTTTCCGAGGATTGTGTCACGCTCCCTCGCTCCTGCCGAGGATCGCTCGTAGTTGAACTCCACTTCGATGCCCCCCATTCCCAGCGTTTCCGCATCCTCCGTGCCAAGAGGGTGTCCCGCGCGGGCGTACCCGCCGGACCAGAGAACCAGGATGACCAGGACAAGAAATGCGATAGGTCCTGACAGGATCGTTTTCGACATGTACCCCCTGCCTGTGACGGCGCCCGCCCCGAAGGATAAGGTGAATTGTCCGCCTGTTACTGTCCCAGTTTTTCGGGCACGGGAAATTCCCGGCCGCAATGCGGGCAGATGATGCTGTCGCCGGACTTCCAGACCCGCACTTCCTTCCGGGAGGCGCACGCCGGCAACAGGAGAAGGAGGGTGAGCAGGACGGTGAGGATTCGGAGCTTCATGGTGGTCTCCTTGCAGGGAGATTCGGGATGTCCGCACAACTCTTGCGGGGTCGGAACAATCTCCATACTATAATGACCCGGCGCGCGACGCAAAGCAGCCGGGGAGGACACGCATTGGAAAACCGGGAATGGCTGGAATTCGCCGAGGACGTGGCACGAGGAGCGGGAGAGATCCTCCGGAGGAACTACGGGAAGCAGCAGTCCATCCATTACAAAGGAGAGATCAACCTCGTGACGGACGTGGACCGGCAGTCCGAGGCCTACATCTTCGAGCGGATCCGGTCCGCCTTTCCGGAGCACGGGATTCTTTCCGAGGAGAGTTCGGAGCACGTGTCTCCCTCACCGTACCGGTGGATCATCGACCCCCTCGATGGCACGACCAATTATGCCCACAATTACCCGTGCTTCTGTGTTTCCATCGCGCTGGAACGGGACGGTGGACTTCTTGCGGGTGCCGTGTTCGATCCGCTCCTGTCCGAATTATTCACCGCTTCGCCGGGGAACGGGGCCTTCCGAAACGGGGAGCGGATAACGGTGTCCGGGGTAGACGACCTGCGCCGGTCCCTTCTTTCCACCGGGTTTGCCTACGACGTGAAACAGGCGACTGACAACAATCTCGGTTTTTTCCGGGAGTTCGTATTCACCGGGCAGGCGATCCGGCGCGACGGGTCGGCTGCCCTCGACATGTGTTACCTCGCCTGCGGGAGGTTCGACGGGTTCTGGGAGTTGAAGCTTTCGCCCTGGGACACGGCCGCCGGGCT
>DATHRT010000197.1:0-1705 GCA_035464915.1 Candidatus Limnocylindria bacterium | reverse complement strand
GCTTCCGGGGCCCGGGTGCCTGTATGTGTCCCAGACGCTTGCCTTCCTGGCCCCTGTGAAGATCGGGGACGAGATTACGGCCCGGGCGGAGGTAGTCGAGGTGATCTCCGGGAAGCGGCTGAAACTCAGGACACTGTGCATAAACCAGCGCGAGGAAGTTGTGCTGGAAGGCGAGGCGATCATCGTTCCCCCGCGACCGGTGCGGGGAAGACAGGCGAAACCTTGATCGGTTCTCTTTTCTTCTATCCGTTTCTCCGCAGGGCGATACAATAGGATAATAGTTTTTTCGGGAAGGACCATCGCAATGACGTTACGATCGAGGAAAGAGGATATCCTTGCGCTCCCGGAAGCGTACAGGGTTTTTCATGATCGCATCTCCCCGCTTATCCCCCCGTCACGAATTTTCTGCGACCCGTCCCGGACGCTCGCCTTCGGCACGGACGCCAGTTTCTACCGCCTCGTCCCGAAAATCGTTGTCAAGGTGAACACCCCGGAGGAGGTCGCGCATCTCCTGCGGACCGCTGGCCCCTTGCACATTCCGGTCACGTTTCGTGCCGCCGGCACGAGCATTTCCGGCCAGGCCGTGACGGATTCCGTCCTGGTGGTGCTGGCCGGAGGATGGCGGAACTGCACCATCCATGGGGACGGGGAGAAAATCTCGCTGGGGCCGGGGGTCATCGGAGCCGAGGCCAATGCCCGCCTCGCGCCGTACCGGCGGAAGATCGGTCCGGACCCCGCGTCGATCAATCATTGCATGATCGGGGGGATCGCCGCCAACAACGCGAGCGGCATGTGCTGCGGGACGGCGCAGAACAGCTACCGGACCGTCGAGAGCATGAAGATCATTTTCCACGACGGAACCGTGCTGGACACCGCCGACCCGAACTCCCGCCGCTCCTTCCTGGCGTCGCACGGGGAGATGATCCGGGTGATCGAGGAAATCCGGGACGAGATCAACGGGGATAGCGTTCTACGGCAGAGGATCCGGGACAAGTACCGCATCAAGAACACCACGGGATACAGCATCAACGCCTTCGTGGATTACTCCGACCCCGTCGACATCCTTCTCCACCTGATGGTCGGGTCCGAGGGAACCCTGGGGTTCATCGCGGAAGTCACGTACCGGACCGTGGAAGAGCACGCGCACAATGCCTCGGCCCTGATCCTGTTTCCGGACATCGGGAACGCGTGCCGGGCGACGATCAAGCTCAAGCCCGGACCGGTGTCCGCTGTCGAGCTGATGGACCGCGCCTCGCTGCGGTCCGTCGAGGAGAAGGAAGGGATGCCGGCCTATCTGAAAACCCTCGGGGATTCCGCGACGGGGCTTCTCGTGGAGACCCGGGCCGGCGACGCGGATTCCCTTGCACGGCAGGTGGAGGAGGTCCTTGGGCTCCTTTCCGATGTCCCGACCGTGTTTCCCGCCGCCTTCACGGACCAGAAGGCGGAGTGCGAGAAGCTCTGGAACGTCAGGAAAGGGCTCTTTCCCGCCGTCGGGGCGGCGCGGCAGATCGGAACCACGGTGGTCATCGAGGATGTGGTGTTCCCCATCGAGACGCTCGCGGACGCGACCCTGGAGCTCGAAGGCCTGATGAAGAAGCACGGATACGACGAGGGGATCATTTTCGGCCACGCCCTGGAGGGGAACCTCCATTTCGTCTTCACCCAGGATTTCAGCGACCCCGGGGAGGTGCCGCGCTACCAGCGG
>DATHRT010000196.1:0-7279 GCA_035464915.1 Candidatus Limnocylindria bacterium | reverse complement strand
CGGACCGCGATCTCTTCCCCCTGGCAGAGGATGACGGCGTAGCTCAAGGCGTTCTCCAATTGGCGGACATTCCCGGGCCAGTGGTAATCCATCAACGCCTGCATGGCGTCGGATGCGATCTTCGGGATGTTTTTCCCTTCCTTTTCGATGTGCTTGGCGAGGAAATGCCGGGAGAGGAGCGGGATATCCTCCTTGCGCTCTCGTAAGGAAGGGAGGTTGATGGAGAAGACGTTCAGCCGGTAATAGAGGTCGTCCCGGAACCGTCCCTCCTCCACGTCCCGGCGCAGGTCCCGGTTGGTCGCCGCCAGCACCCGGACGTCCGCTTCGATCGTCTCCTCTCCGCCCACCCGTTCGAAGCAGCGGTCCTGCAGGAACCGGAGCAGGAGTACCTGCGTGGCCAGAGAAAGATCCCCGATTTCGTCGAGGAAAAGCGTTCCTCCCTGGGCCCGCTCGATCCGTCCTTTTTTCTGGCGGATCGCCCCGGTGAATGCGCCCTTTTCGTGACCGAAAAGCTCGCTCTCCAACAGGCTCGGCGAATAGGCCGAGCAGTTGGCTACCACGAAGGGACCGCTCCGGCGATAGTTCTGCTTGTGGATCGCCTGGGCCACCAACTCCTTGCCGGTGCCGTTTTCCCCCGTGATGAGAACGGTGGCGTCGGACGTGGCCACGAGGTCGATCAGGTCGTATATTTCCCGAATCTTTTTCCCTTTCCCGATGATCTCCCCCCGGGAGACGGCTTCCTCTGGTTCCTTTCGAAACCTTGCGATCTCCGCCTCGTGTAGGACCAGGCTCCGGATGTGTCCGGCGATCTGGGCGAACAGGGACTGGAAGAAGCGCAGATCCTCCCGGGAGTAGCTCGTTTTCGTTTTCGACCCGAGGAGGAAATACCCGATACATTCCAGGCGGACGAGAATGGGAAGGCCGAACCAGCTCGGATAGACCTCCGTGATCCTTTGGAGAAGGGGGGGCAGACGGTGGCCGTCCGCGGAGGTTGCCACCCGGGGGTCTTTCATCGTCCGGAGAGAGCGAGCCAGTTCCGCAACGACCGTATCTCGCTCCGGATTCTGCCGAAGACTTTGCAGGGGGTTGGTCACCTCGGGGCAGCATTCCTCGAAGGACAGGAGCCGTTCGCCGGCCGAATCGAGGAGCAGAAACATCGGATCGGAATCGGGGAAGATCCCTTCCGCGAAGTCCTGGAGGAAATGGATGAGCCCGTGCAGGGAGCTTTCGGCGCCTACGCGCCGGGAGACCTCGAAGAGGGTCTCCAGCTGGTGCTGGGTCCTTTCCAGTTCCTTGGAGCGGAAGGCAAGGGCCTCCTCAATCTTCCTCTTTTCGGTGACGTCGCGTTCCATCCGGATGACCAGCTCCACCTCCCCCGTGTCGCTGATGAGGGGATACGTATGAATATCCAGCATCCGTTCCTGGCCCTCGGCATTGTGGTACACCTTGTCGCACTGGGAGGGACGCTTGCCTGCCGCCGCGTCCCGCACGGGGCAACGGATCCCCTCCTCCCAGCAAGGGGTCTTTCTTCCCAGCATGATCTCGTGGCACGTCTTGTGGATCACATCCTCCAGGCCATGTCCGGTCCGGTCGAGGAAGGAAGAGTTGGCCTGCACGATATGGTGTGTCTTAGGATCGACGACGATGAGATTGTCGGTGATGTTGTTGATGATCTTATCGCTGAATTCCTTTGCCGAGCGCAGCTCGGATTCGACCTCCTTCATCCGGGTGACGTCCGTGACGATCCCTACGGATCCCAGGAACGTGTCATCGACCATAAGAGGCGCCGCCGATACCAGGCCGACGAGATACGTTCCGTCCCGGCTCCGGAAGCTTAGTTCGTATACGTCCGACGAATCCTTCCAGCGGCGGCTCAGCTGCTCTTTCACCGCGGTCTTCGAGTCTTCGTCCATGAGATCCAGAAGCGACCGGCCCATGATCTCGTCGAGACGGTACCCCAACATGCTTGCCAGCCGGCTGTTCGCGAAAGTCACCCGGGCTTCCCCATCGGCGATGAAGATCCCCTCCCGGGCGATCTCCACGATGGTCTGGTATCTCTCTTCCGATGCCTTGATCTGGTCTTCGAGGCCCTTCCGTTCCGAGATGTCCCGGCCATGCTCGATCGCCTGGATAACGGTTCCTTCGGCATTTTTCACAGGGTAGGCGCGGATCTCGCAATGCCTGAGACGACCGTCCGGCAAAGGAACGACTTTTTCCCTCCTCTGCGACTCCCCGGTGCGAAAGACGTCCCCGATGTGGCATGCCTCGCACACGCGGCTGCGGCCGTGAAACACCTCGTAACAATATCTCCCGATGGTATGTTCGATATCGACCTGATAGGTAGTCGCAAGGGCCTGGTTGACCGCCACGATTCGGTAGTCGCGGTCGTAGATGACCAGAGGGTCGGTGATGCTGTCCAGGACCCTATTCAGGAACTGTTCCTTAGGGAGAGCTTCGGCCATTCCCTTTCTCCGCGAGACACGAACGGGATCGTCATTTCCCACGATCCGTACCCAGAGAGCAACCGGCGATTCTCCGCTTCGAAGCGGAGATGGGAAGTGCACTGCGCCTTGCTTGTCAGTCGGGCGAATAAGACGGGTTGGATGAGGGCCGAATACCGATTTTTATTATAAATCAAACCTCGTTTATTTGCTACCGATTGTTCCGATTGCGGCAGGGTGTCAACTCTTCCCATCCGGAACCGTGTGCGTTCCCTGGAAAGCCTCCACGAAAACGAAAATAATAAATCATCGCTTTGCAAAGAAGGGGTTCTATCGGAACAAAGAAAGCAAGTATAATTGTACGAATCCCAAGTCAAGAGGACTCTTCATGAAGATCGATCCGCACCTGTTCTCCGCGAAGTTCCCGGACCGCTGCCGTCTCGACCTGTGCCGGAGCCGGTGCTGCCGTTTCGGCGTCTGGGTGGACATCGAGGAACAGGAGACGATTATTGCGAACCAGGGCCTCTTCACCCCCTTCCTCCGCCCGGAGGCGAAGGACCCCAAGACGTGGTTCGGCAAGACGGAAGCGGACCCGGACTGCCCGAGCGGGTTGGCCGTCGAGACGCAGGACATCGCGGGAGCGTGCTCCTTTTATCACCCGGCGCACGGTTGCGTACTGCAAAAAGGCGCCGTCGAGGCAGGCTTCCACGAGTGGATCATCAAGCCGAGGTTTTGCATCATGTTCCCCCTGGTCGTCTCCGGCGGGGAACTGACGGTAGATGACGACATGAAGAACCTCTGGTGCATGAAGGGAAAAAACCATACCCGCCCCATCCTCGAGGCCGTGCGGAAAGAGGTGGAGTTTTTGTTCGACGAGGAACAGCGCCGGAGGCTGTGCGCCGAAGAGGAGCCGTTCCCGGCCGGAAAGACCCGGGGAAGGCGTTAGTAAGCGGGGACACTCCTCAACATACACCTCGAAACAGGAATGTCCCCCTTTGGAATGTCCCCGATGACTTGCGTCGTCGCATTCAGGCGAGGGCGCGCCGCCCTTCCCTTCTTCCCAGAACCTTCCGCAGAAACAGCCCCGTGTGGGAGCGCGGGTTTCCCGCGACCTCCTCGGGTGTCCCGCACGCGACCACGTAGCCGCCCCGGTCTCCCCCCTCCGGTCCCAGGTCGATGATGTAGTCGGCCGTCTTGATCACGTCCAGGTTGTGCTCGATGATGATCACCGTGTTCCCCGACTCGGCGAACATCTGGAGTACCGAGAGCAGCTTCCGGATATCGTCGAAATGCAGGCCCGTGGTGGGCTCGTCGAGGAGGTAGACGGTCTTCCCCGTCGCCCGCTTCGAGAGTTCCCGGGCGAGCTTCACCCGCTGCGCCTCGCCTCCGGAAAGGGTCGTGGCGGGCTGTCCGAGGCGGATGTAGCCCAGCCCCACCCGGGAGAGGGTGGAGAGCTTCTGCCGGATCACCGGGATGTTCTCGAGGAAGGACAGGGCCTGATCGACCGTCATATCGAGCACGTCCGCAATCGTCTTTCCCTTGTAGGCAATCTCGAGGGTCTCGCGGTTGTACCGCTTTCCCCGGCAGACCTCGCACGTAACGTAGACATCCGGCATGAAGTGCATCTCGATCTTGATGATGCCGTCTCCTTCGCACGCCTCGCACCGGCCTCCCTTGACGTTGAACGAGTACCGTCCGGGCCGGTAGCCGCGCGCCTTGCTCTCCGGGAGCATCGCGAAAAGGTCACGGATCGGGGTGAAGGCGCCGGAGTACGTCGCCGGGTTGGACCGGGGGGTCCGGCCGATCGGCGACTGGTCGATGTTGATCACCTTGTCGACAAGCGCAAGCCCCCCGAGAGAGTCGTAGGCACCGGGCCGTTCCCGGGAGCCGTAGATCTTCTGCGCAAGCGCCCGGTAGAGGGTGTCCAGGACCAGGGTCGATTTTCCCGACCCGGAGACACCGGTGACGCAGGTGATGACTCCGAGCGGGAAGGAGACGTCTATGTTCTTCAGGTTGTTCGCCGCACACCCCGCAACCGTAAGAAAATTCCCGTTCGGCCGCCGCCGGGCCGCAGGAACCGGAATCTCCTTCTTCCCCGACAGGTAGAGCGCGGTGAGGGATACGTCGCTTTCCAGGATCTTCCCGGGCGGTCCCGCCGTGACGACGTGACCGCCGTGCTCGCCCGCCCCGGGGCCCATGTCAATCACGTAGTCCGCCTGGCGGATCGTCTCCTCGTCGTGCTCGACCACCAGGACCGTGTTGCCCTGGTCGCGCAACTGCTTCAGCGTGTCGAGGAGCCTGCGGTTGTCCCGCTGGTGCAGCCCGATGGACGGCTCGTCGAGGATGTACAGGACTCCCATCAGCTGCGAGCCGATCTGCGTCGCCAGCCGGATCCGTTGCCCTTCCCCGCCCGAGAGAGTGGAAGAGGACCGGTCGAGCGAGAGGTAGTCGAGCCCCACGTTCGCGAGGAAGGAAAGTCGTGACCGGATCTCTTTCCGGATCCGCGCCGCGATCTGCTCCTCCCGCTCCGGGAGGGACAGATCCTGGAAGAAGGCGAGGGATTCCCCGATGGAGAGCCGGGTGATCCCGTCCACCCCCAATCCCCCCACCGTGACGCACAACGCTTCCTTCTTGAGGCGCGCTCCCCCGCACGCCCGGCAGGGGCGGTTGTTCATGTACCGGCCAAGCTCCTCCCGCACGCCTTCCGAATCGGTTTCCCGGAATCGCCGCTCCAGGTTTCCGATCACGCCCTCGAACGGCTTGGAGAAGGAGTAGCGACGCTCCCCTTCCTCCAGCGAGAAACGGACCGTCTCGCCTCCCGACCCGGAAAGCAGCGCCTCCCGGATCCGGGACGGGAGTTTCCCGAACGGCTCGTTCAGGGAAAACCCGTAGTGGGCCGACAGCGCATCGAGCATCTGGAAGTAGAAGACCGTCGTCCTCCTGCTCCAGGGGGCAATCGCACCCTCCCGGATGCTTTTCTCCTTGTCGGGGACGATCAGGTCGGGATCGAAGTAGATCGTCGTCCCCAGCCCGTCGCACTCCGGGCACGCCCCGTAGGGGCTATTGAAGGAGAAAAGCCGCGGCGTAACCTCCGGGTAGCTCACGTTGCAGTCGGGGCAGGCGAACTTCTCACTGTAGAGGGTGCCGTTTCCCTCCCCGTCGACGATGCGCACCAGGCCGTCGGCCAGGGAGAGAGAGAGAGCCACGGAATCGGACAACCTTCCCCGCGCGCCCTCCGAGACCCGCACCCGGTCGACCACCACCTCGATGTCGTGCTTCCTCTTCCTGTCGAGGACGATCTCGTCGTCGAGGCTTCTGGGCTCGCCGTCCACGATGACCCGGGAGAACCCTTCCCGGGCGAGCTTGACAAGCTCTCGCCGGTACTCTCCCTTCCGGCCCCTGACGATCGGGGCCAGAACCTGCACCTTCTCCCCGGCGCCCAATCCCATCACGGCGTCGACGATCTGGGATACGGTCTGCTGGCGTATCTCCCGGCCGCAGGAAGGGCAGTGGACGACCCCGACCGAGGCGTAGAGAAGCCGCAGGTAGTCGTAGATCTCGGTTACGGTCCCCACCGTCGAGCGCGGGTTCTTACTGACCGATTTCTGTTCAATGGAGATGGCGGGGGAGAGCCCCTCGATCGCGTCGACGTCGGGTTTTTCCATCTGCTCGAGGAATTGTCGCGCGTAGGCGGACAGGGACTCGACATACCGGCGCTGTCCCTCCGCGTAGATCGTATCGAAGGCGAGCGACGACTTCCCCGACCCCGAGACCCCGGTGATCACGACGAGACGATCCCGGGGGATCTCCACGTCGATATTCTTCAGGTTGTGTTCCCGCGCCCCGCGCACGAGGATCCGGTCCAGCGCCACGCCGGCTACCTTCGCGCGGCAGCCATGCCCGCGGCCATGCGGAGGGCGGCCAGTAGGCTTTTGGGGCTGGCCGTTCCCTTGCCCGCGATGTCGTAGGCGGTGCCGTGATCGACCGAGGTGCGGATGATGGGGAGGCCCATCGTCACGTTGACGCCGTCCTCGAAGTGGACAAGCTTCAGGGGAATGAGACCGTGATCGTGCGTCATCGCCACCACCACGTCGAACTCCCCCTGGTACGCTCGGTAGAAGACGGTATCGGGGGGATAGGGGCCCGTCGCGTCGATTCCTTCCCTGCGACAGGCGGAAATCGCCGGCACCACCATCGTTTCCTCCTCGTCGCCGAACATCCCTCCCTCGCCCGCATGCGGGTTGACCCCCGCCACGGCGATCCGGGGAGCGTCCGTTCCCATGTACATCCGGAAGAATTCATGCGTAATCCGGATGGTACGTACGATGAGCGGAGGAGAAAGAAGTTCCAGGGCCTTCCGCAAGGCGAGATGGATGGTGACCAGCGCGACCCGGAGGCGGGCCCCCGCAAGCATCATCGCGACCTCCGCGCCGCCGCACAGGTCGGCCAGGAACTCGGTGTGGCCCGGGAACGGTGCGCCGGCCGTTTTCAACCCTTCCTTCGTGATGGGGCAGGTGACCACCGCGTCGGCTCGCCTCGCACGCGCGTCCCCTGCCGCCGCCCGGATGTAGTCCACCATCGCGCGGGCCCCCGCCTCCGAGAGCCTGCCGAACGGCACATCGTCTAAGGAAAGGGACGAGGCCGGCGTAACGACGATCCTGCCCGGTCCGGGCTCCCCGGCTTCCACCACTTCGGTCGGCTTTCCCAGGACGGCCACCGCCCGCCGCAGGATGTTTCCGTCCCCGTACACCACGGGGCGGCAAATGGAGAAAATCTCCGGGGACAGATGCGCAAGGACGATAATCTCCGGGCCGACCCCTGCCGGGTCCCCCATCGTG
>DATHRT010000195.1:0-14267 GCA_035464915.1 Candidatus Limnocylindria bacterium | reverse complement strand
AAGGCCGAAGGCCGGGGACAACAGGACCTTGAACGGGTGATCCTTTCCGTACTTCCGGATCACCTCCCGGGCGAACCGGTAGTCCTCCTCTGAGGAGATAACGAACTTGATCTCGTCACGGGCGCTCAGGTGGGCGAAATTACGCCAGTCCGTCTTTCCGGCCTCTCCGGATCCGGGGCACTTGACGTCCATGATCCTGACCGCCCGGGGGTCCAGGCGGGAAAGAGGCACGGTCCCGTTCGTTTCCACGAGGACCGTGTGGCCGAGGGAGAGGAGCGCCGTCACGAGAGCGGGGGTCTCCTCCTGCAGCAGCGGCTCGCCGCCGGTCACCGTCACCCGCGGGATACCGAAAGCGGCTGCCCGCGAGACGACCTCGCCGAGGGGGAATTCCTCCCCGTCGTCGTACGCGTACGTCGTGTCGCAATAAAGGCAACGGAGGTTGCAGCCGGTCAGGCGGACGAAGGCGAACGGGAGCCCGACGTACGAGGTTTCCCCCTGTATGCTGGCGAAGATCTCGGACACGCGAAGCATCGTCCCATGGTACCACGGTGCTCCTGCGTCCTCCGGGCCCGTTTTCCGGAGGCGTGTCTACTTGACCACGTCGAGCCAGTGGGCGAAGAGGGCATTCTTCCCGCGCACGATGTCGAAGAACGCATCCTGGATCTGTTTCGTGACCGGACCCGGCTTGCCCGTGCCCACCCGGCGGTCGTCCACCTCCCGCACCGGCGTGATCTCGGCGGCGGTGCCGGTGAAAAACATCTCGTCGGCGATGTACATCTCGTCCCGGGTAAAGCGGGCCTCCTTGACCGGAATGTCGAGTTTGCGGGCGATGTTCAGGACCGAGTCCCGGGTGATCCCCGGGAGAATCGAGGTCAGCGTCGAGGTCTGCAGGATCCCGTTGCGGACGATGAAGATGTTCTCCCCCGAAGCCTCCGCAACATACCCCTCCGTGTCCAGCAACACCGCCTCGTCGTACCCCCCCTTTACGACCTCCCACTTCGCAAGGACGGAATTGACGTAGTATCCGTTGATCTTTCCCTTCGTCATGGCCGAGTTCACGTGGTGGCGGCAGAAGGAGGATACCTTTGCCCGGATCCCCTTCCGGATCCCTTCTTCCCCGAGGTAGGCTCCCCACGACCAGGCGGCCACCGCCACGCGGATCGGGTTGGTCCTCACGAAAAGCCCCATCTCCCCCTCCCCGATGAAGACGATCGGGCGGATGTACCCCTCGGTGAGGCCGTTGGTGGTGAGCGTTTTCCGGATGGCCTGGCAGATCTTGTCGCGGGAGAAGGGGATCTTCAGGAGGACGATATGCGCCGAGGCGAATAGGCGGTCCACGTGCTCCCTGAGCCGGAAGATGGCGGAGCCGCCGCCCTCGGTCTTGTAACAGCGGATTCCCTCGAACACCCCGACGCCGTAATGGAGCGTGTGAGAAAGGACGTGGACTTGCGCCGCGTCCCAGTCGACGAATTTCCCGTCCATCCAGATCTTCTTTGTCTTGGGGACCACGGCCGACCTCCCGCCGGAATTGATGTGCTATTCTTGCAAAGGTACGGAAAGACTGTCAATCGGGGTGTTCCGCCCGCGCGGCTCGGATCGGGGCACGAACCTTATCCGGAGGAGGGAAAAGGATCTTCATGGCGAACGGGCTCCGGAAGGAAGAGATGGACCGGAAACGGATTGGGACGGCCCGATTTTCCGTGGGGAGCGCGGTCTCCCTCGCCGCGGTCAAGCTGTTCGTCGGGTTCACAACCGGGTCCCTGGGTGTCCTTTCTTCCGCGTTCGACAACCTCGCCGACATCCTCATGTCGGGAGTGAACTATCTATCCATCAAGAAGTCGATGGAGCCCCCCGACCACTCCCACCCTTACGGCCACGGGAAGGTGGAGACGATGGGGACCGTCTTCATGTCGGTTATCGTCGCCCTGACCGGCGGGTGGATCATCTGGGAGGGGATTCGAAGGCTGCGCGCCGGTATCGTACCCCGCTCGGTGGACGTGGGGCTTGTCGTCATGGCCGTATCGGTTGTCGCCTCCTGGTATATTTCGAAGCGGATCCGGAAGGCGGGGGAGGAGACCGGATCGAGCGCCCTGATGGCGGACTCCCTGCATTACCGGACCGACGTTTATTCCAGCGGGGGGATCCTGTTCTCCCTCATCGTGTACCGCGTGACCGGGTGGAAGTGGCTGGACCCTGGAGTGGCCCTGGTCGTAGGGGGATACATCATCTTTGCAGCGGTCCCCATATTCCGGGAGGCGCTGGGGGATCTCACCGACCGCAGCCTTCCGCCCGAAACGGTGGAGAAGATCCAGGGCATTATCGACAGCCACCGGCCTCTGGTCGTCGACTATCACGCGCTGCGCACGCGACGGTCCGGCTCGGAGAAGCACGTGGACTTCCACGTCGTCGTCTGCCGCCAGTTCCTCCTTCAGGACGCCCACCGGGTGGCGGATCACCTCGAGATGGAGGTGTCTCAGGCGCTGGGAAATGCCCACGTGGTGACCCACATGGACCCGTGCGACATCGAATGCCCCGGAAAAGAGCAATGCGAGCGTATTCTTACCGAAATCCGGAAACTCGAGGTTCCCGGGAAAAAGAGGGTTACCCATCCGTAATCGTATTCCCCAAAGGTATCCATTCTGTTATAATCCGCCCTATCATGAGACTGGTCCTGATCGTACTCGTCATCCTGATGGGGCTTTTCGCCATGTTCGCGATCCAGAACCCTGGGGTCGTGACGGTAAATTTCTTCAACTATTACGCAGAGACCTCCGTCCTCGTCGTAATTGTCGCCGCGTTCGGGATAGGCGTCATTGTCGGGTTCCTCCCTGGAATCCCCGCCTCATTCAAGCGCAGGCGCCGGATCCGGGAACTGGAAGCCGATCTGGCGGCACACCGGAAGTCGCAGCCCCCTCCCCCGCCTGTCACGCCTTGACCGATCGGCATCTGTCCCAGCCGGAATCGAAGCTCCTTTCCTGTCTTCTTGTCTTTTTCCGCGAGATCGGCCCGGGGGCGACCCCGGGGCTGAAAGGGCTGGATGAAGAGGCGGGGCTGGAGCGGCACGAGCTCGACGAGGCCGTCCGGCGCCTGCGCGCCAAGGGGCTTATCGAATACTGGGAGCTTTCGCCCGCCGTCCGTCTGACCCGGGAGGGGCTTCTCCTCGCGCAGCGTATCCACGGAAACGAAGGCCGCTGACTTTCGTGGGAGAGGCATCCTGGAAGGCGCGGCCCCGTCGGGGCAGCAAAGCCCCGGGCCGGGGCGCGGCGGCAGGTAAAGAGCCGGGGACAAAACTTGCCGACGTCTCCCGCCGTCTCTGCGCAAGGTTCGGCCGGCCGAACCGGTGCGGACACGAGGGGGATCCGGTCCGGAACCTGATCCTCACGATCCTTTCCCAGAACACCACCGACGCGAACCGCGACCGTGCATTCGCCTCCCTGATGCGGCAATTTCCCCGGATATCCCTTCTGGCGTCGGCAAGTCCGGCGGCGGTGGAGGAGGCGATCCGGGTCGGGGGACTGGCGAAGGCGAAAACGAAGGCGATCCTTTCGGCGCTCTCCCGGCTGAAGCGCGAGCGCGGGAAGTACACCCTCGATTTCCTGCAAGGCGATCCGCTTCCCGAGGCGCGCGCGTATCTTACTTCCCTGCCCGGCGTCGGGATGAAGACCGCGAACGTCCTTCTCCTGTTCTCCTTCGGGAAAGAGGCGTTTCCCGTCGACACGCATATCCTCCGGGTGGCAAAGAGGCTTCGGCTGGTTCCGGCCGCGGCCGACCTCTCCCGGGCTGCGCGGATCCTCGAGCCGCACGTTCCGGCAGGGGAGCACGTGCCGCTCCATCTCAACATGATCCGTCTCGGGAGGGAGATCTGCCGCCCGCGAAACCCCCGACATGTGGAGTGTCCGCTTCTGCCCGTCTGCCCGGAAGGGATGCGCGCCGCCGACAAGAGTGTCTCCCGATGACGTTTCTCAACGCCGTCCAACTCTTTTCCCTGGGGGTCCTGACTCTCGTGATGGGCGTGCCGGCGATCCTGCTGGCCCTGCTCCTGCCGGGAAAAGCGCGGAAGGGGAAGCTCTTCCTTGTGGTATCGAAGACCTACGCCCGGATCGCCTTGTGGTTCTTCCGGATCAAGGTGGAGGGGCGCGGGAAGGAAAACATCGATTCCGGAAAGGCGTATGTCTTCATGTCCAACCACATAAGCCACGCCGACTCGCCGGCCCTTGCCCTTGTCATTGACCATCCGCTCCACTGGGTGTTCAAGAAGGAACTGGCGAAGATACCCGTCTTTGGATGGGTGCTTCTCGCCTGCGGGCAGGTGATGGTCGACCGGGTTTCCCCCGAGAGGTCGAAGGCCTCTCTGGCGGAGGCGATATCCGGGCTGTCCGGGAGCAACTCGGTAATGATCTACCCGGAAGGAACGCGCAGCCGGGACGGCAACCTGCAGCCGTTCAAGAAGGGGGGGTTCTGGATGGCCCTGCAAGTGGGGCTGCCGATCGTCCCGGTACGGATATCGGGGAGCCGCGAGGTCGTGGCTGCCGATACGCTGAGGATCCGTCCCGGGACCGTTACAGTGGAGATCTTCCCCCCGATCGAGACCCGCGGAAAGACCGCCGCCGACATCCCGGATCTTATGGCCGAGGTCCGGGAGGCAATGTTCTCCGAAACGACGGGTCCTGCGTAAAAAAGAAGAGGGCGCCCGCCGCCGTGAACGCCGCCGCCGAGGAGAACATGGCGGTGTACCCCAGATGCTCGGCCACGAACCCGAAGGCCCCCGCCCCTACCACCAGCCCCATGTCGAACGCCCCCGTGAACATCGCCATCGCCATCCCGCCCTTCTCCGGTCCCGCACGGTCGAGGATGAGTGCGGAAAGGGAGGGAAACAGGAAGCCGTGCCCCGTGCCGCTGACCACGCCCACGAGGGAAAGGCCCGCGTGTCCCCGGACGAAAGGAATGAAGAGGATCCCTGCCGCGAGGAGGAGAAGGGAGACGAGGCAGAGGCGCTCGCGCGGCAGCCGGTCCGCGAGCTTTCGTCCCAGGGTTCTCGTCGAGACGACGGTCAGGGCGTAAACGACGACGAAGACGCCGATCGTGGAGGTCTTCCGGATCAGCAGGAAAACGGGGAGGAAGGTGAAGATCGACCCGAACGCCGTGCCGAAGAGAAACGCCGCCGAGTTCGGGATGAAGTACGTCCGGGAAAGAAAATCGAGAAGCGAGGTCACCGGGAGATGGGAAGACCGCTTCGGTTCCTCCATCCCCAGGGGGAAGAGTCCTGCGAGGAATGCGATGACGACGGCGGACAGGAAGAGCCCATGGAATCCCGATCTTCCGATCATCCATTCCCCGAGCCATCCGCCGAGCGCCGTAGGGATGAAAAAGGAGAGCCCGAACACCCCGAGCGCCTCCCCCCGCCGGTCCGGGGGGGCGGCCGCGGCGATGTAGGCGTACGAGGCGGTGGCGAAGAAGGAGTACGCCGCTCCCTGGAAGATGCGGATGGCGAAGAGATGCGCGCCTGCCTCCCGTACGTAGAGCCATGGCACGGTGGAGGCGGAGGCAAGCAGGGCGCCGGAAATCAGGAACGCCGTTCTCCCCCGGCGGTCCACGAAGAGGCCGTTGACCGGCTTGAGGGCGACAGAGACGAGCGTTCCCGTGGCCATGATCAGCCCGATCTGCCCCTCCCGGATGGAAAGGGTGTACAGGAACGCCGGGAGGAAGATGAACATGGTCGCGTACAGGGAATACAGGAAATTCGAGGTGTTCAGCAAGAAATAGTTCCGGTCGTAGAGCGAATGCGGCATAAGGGGTACTATACCTCCTGTATGCATCTTTTCCACCGGCCGCCTTTCTCTTCCCCCCCGGGACCGTTTCCGGGAGAATGGTGGACATGAAGCCGTTCCGCATCGCGCTGGCGCAGATCAACACGACCGTGGGGGACATTGCGGGCAACGCCCGGAAGATTCTCGACTCCGTTGCCCGCGCGAGGGAGGCGGGGGCCGCGCTCGTCGTCTTTCCCGAATTGGCGATCACCGGTTATCCTCCCGAGGATCTTCTCCTGCGCGTCTCCTTCATCGAGAAGAACATCTCGGCCTGGAAGGAGATCGCCCGCCAGGTGAAGGGGATCACGGCGGCGGTCGGCTTCGTCGACCGCGACGCCGGGGGGAAACATTACAACGCCGCCGGGATTGCGGCGGCGGGACGCGTGCGCGGCGTCTACCACAAGATGCACCTTCCCAACTACGGGGTCTTCGACGAGGTCCGGTATTTTTTCCCGGGCAAGGAGCCGATGCTCTTCCCGGCGGGGCGGTCCGCCGTCGGCGTCACGGTGTGCGAGGACATCTGGGTTCGACGCGGGCCTCTTTCCCGTGAGGCGAAGGCGGGGGCGAGATTGATTCTGAACTTGTCCTCCTCCCCGTACCATGCGGGAAAGTGGGAGGAGCGCAAGGAAATCGTGGTGAGACACGCGACCGCCTCCCGGTGCCCGGTAGCCTATTGCAACCTCGTGGGGGGGCAGGACGAACTCGTCTTCGATGGTGGGAGCATGGTCGTCTCCGCCGGGGGCAACCTTCTGGCACGGGCAAAGATGTTCGAGGAGGATCTTCTTATCTGTGACGTGGACGGGAAAGGGGAGGGAGGGCGCATCGAGCCCCCGCCCGAAGACGAGGAAGAGATCTTCCGTGCGCTGGTCCTGGGCACGCGCGATTATGTGGAGAAGAACCGGTTTCCCGGCGCGATCATCGGACTGTCCGGAGGGATCGATTCCTCGCTGGTCGCCGCAATCGCGGTAGAGGCGCTGGGGGCGGAACGCGTGCTCGGTGTCACGATGTCGTCGCCCTACACGGCGAAGATGAGCGTCGAGGACGCCCACCGGCTGGCGGCGAACCTGGGCATACGGTGCATCGACCTCTCCATCGACGAGATTTTCCAAGCGTTCGGGTCCGAGCTTGCCGAGTCCTTTCGGGGGCATGCTCCCGACGCCACGGAGGAGAACATCCAGGCGCGCATCCGCGGCACGATCCTCATGGCGCTTTCCAACAAGTTCGGCCATCTCGTGCTGACCACGGGGAACAAGAGCGAGATGAGCGTTGGGTACGCGACCCTGTACGGCGACATGGCGGGGGGATTCGCCGTGATCAAGGACCTGTTCAAGACGAGTGTCTACCGGCTCTCGCGCTACCACAACCGTAAGCGCAGCCGCGAGGTCATCCCGGAGCGGGTGCTCACAAGACCCCCGTCGGCGGAGCTTGCGCCCGACCAAAGGGATTCGGACTCCCTTCCCGAGTACGACGTGCTCGACCCGATCCTGCGGATGTACGTGGAAAAGGACAGGAGCATCCCGGAGATGATCGCGGCGGGGGTTCCCGAGGAGGTCGTCCGTCGCGTCGTATCCCTTGTCGACAACAGCGAGTACAAGCGCCGCCAGGCTCCGCCGGGGGTCAAGATCACCCCGCGGGCACTGGGCAGGGACCGCCGCATGCCGATCACCAACCGGTCGAACCGGTGATCCCGGTTTGCCTCCCTGGCCCGGAAGAGGGCGGCGAACGCGGCGCAGAAAAGGAGGAATTCCATGGCGGGAGGAGTGGAAAGAAACGTCATTTCGCTGCTTCGGGAACAACTGAAAACCGTAAACGAGCTCCTGGAGGGAACGGTGGGCGACGTGACGCCGGAGCAGGCCCACTGGATCCCGCCGGGCGTTGCGATGCCGATCGGGGCGACCTACGCTCACGTGGTCGTCTCGCAGGACGGCGTCATCAACGGGATGTTAAAAGGAGGCGCCCCCCTCTTTGCTTCCTCGTGGGCGGGCAAAACGGGACTTTCCGAGCTTCCCCCCGATATCGATCCGAAGAAGCCGGGGCTTCCGGACTGGAGCGCGTGGAGCCGCAAGGTGAAAGTGGACCTGCCGGCGTTCCGGAAGTACGCCCAGGCCGTCTACGCCGCTTCGGACGAGTACGTGGCGACGCTTCGGGGCAAGGACCTGGATCGCCCCATTGACCTCACGGCGCTCGGGTTCGGGCAGTCCACGATGGGCTTCATGGTCAACAACGCCGTCCTGGGGAACGCCTTCACGCACTGCGGGGAGATCTCGTGTCTCAAGGGGCTGCAGGGGAAGAAAGGATACCCTTTTTGACAGGAAGGGAGAGGATGATCGCTCCTATTCCTTGAGCTTCATCACACGGAAGGCTTCGAGGTAGACCGGCGGGGAATGAGGATCGGGAATGCCGCTTTCGCTCTCCGCCGGCATCCGGTTCGCTCTCTCCGCCTCGCGGGCGGCGCGCTCCCGGATCTTCTCCGACGGATCCCACCCCCCCACCTGGCTTCCGTAGGCCCGAAGCGATTCGATCTTCGCGTCGATCGTGTCGCTGATGTCGATCCACGTGTTCGGTGTATGTGTCGCGCTGACGTATACCGCGTGCACCTTGTGCGCCGCTCCCTCCTCCGGCCACAGAAGCTCCATCTCGGCGCAGGGGAAGACGGCCTCGAGCGCGGCCACCGCCGCGGCACGGTGATCCGGGTGGTTGATGTAGTGGTTCTCGAAGAACCAGGCCTGCGGGTCGCCGCAGATCACGACCTCGGGCCGATGTTTCCGGATCTCGCGTACCAGCCGGCGGCGCAGTTCGAGGGTGGGGACGAGCTCGCAGTCATCGTATCCCAGAAAGACGACGTTTTTCACGCCGAGAACCCGTGCCGCCTCCTCCTGCTCCGATTCGCGGGCGCGGGTCAGCGTCTTCCTGCTGTACTTCGGGTCGTGCGTTCCGACATTGCCGCTGGTTATAACCACGAAAGTCACTTCACAGCCGGCCCGGGCCCATTTTGCGATCGTGCCCGATACGATGAACTCGGCGTCGTCGGAGTGGGCGAAGATCGTCATCGCGGAAGGCGGAACGTAGTCGGCGTCGAACCTGGGCATCGGTCTCCTCGGCTGGGAAAGACGTTGTAAGAAGATTGATGCACCGGACCGCGTAAAAGATGCGCAGGAAAGATGTCCCTGCCGGCCCCGACGAGCGGAGCACCGGTCATCGCACGTTGATCGTCCGGTATTTTGCGATCCGGACCAGCCCCGGTTTCGCCCCCTTGAACTTGGAGACGTGCCGCGCCTCCGCCAGGAACACCGAAACGTTTTGCGACCCTCTCGCCTTGCTGTGGAGAACCGCAAGCCGCGCGGCCTCCTCAACCACCTCGTCCGGCACCTCTCTTCCTGGCATGCGACGGATCAGGACGTGGCTTCCCGGGATTCCCTGGGTGTGCAGCCAGAGGTCGTCCGGCTTCGCCAATTCCTTCACGATCCGGTCGTTGCCCACGTTGTTCTTCCCGAGAAGGAGCGTGTATCCGCGGAAAGAGCGTTCCTCCACCTGGGGCGGGACAGCCTTCCCGACGGTTTTTGCCGTCTTTTCTTTTTTCTGCTTTTTCGGTGGAAAGGAGGCGGACAGCTCCTGCCGGACGGCCAGAAGGTCTTCCCGCGTCGAGGCGGAGGAGAGCTGCTCCTCAAGAGACTCGAGATAGTAGACGCTCTCGGCCACCTCGCGTTTCCTCCTCCGAACGATATCCGTCGCCCTCCGGGCCTTCTTGTGCAGGTGAAAGTACCGGGTCATGTTCTCCACGGGCGTCTTCGCCGGATCGAGGGGGATTCCGCGAAACTCGACCATACCCTTGCGTAGAGAGGCCAGGTTCGCCTTCAGCGTCTCCCCGGATTCCCCTCCTTTTCGGCCTTCCTCCAGTCGTTCCTCGTCGCCTCCCACGTTTTCGAGCTTGTGACGTTCCTTCCGGAGAAGAGCCGACAGGCGGGAGCGGATATGCTGCCGGAGGACGGCATCCTCGAGGTTCCGCGCGATCTCCCCGTAGAACAGGTCCGCCGCCTCGTTGGCCGACGACGCGGGGGCAAACCCGACAAACTCCGCCTCCGGGCAGGGGAACGGGAGGAGCCGCTTCTTTCCCGAGGGGAGGGTGCCGATGCCGGGGGAGAAGTCGTCCTCCTCGTACCGGCGCACCAGATCCCGAATCGCCGCGATCAGGTCGGCGGCGCTCCCCTTCCCGCGTCCGGCCGCTTCATGGGCCAATTCCTGTCCCAGGCCGGAGACCTCCCGCTGGAGGACGCGCGGGAGCCCCTCCCACCCCATCGACCAGATCCGCTCCGCGTCTGCTTCCGTAAGCTCGGGGAGAAAAATCCGCTCTGGCTTGGGTAGCGGCAGGTACGGGATCCCCGGGGCAATCTCCCGGATCCGGCTTTCCTCGGGGGAAACCGTCCGGAGGGGCTCGAGAATTTTGCCGCCCGGGCCCACGTAGATCAGGTTGGCGTGCCGCCCGTACAGCTCGGCAAAAAGGGTCGTCCTGTCGTGCTCGGCATCGGGCCGGTTCGATTGGAACTCCATCCGGACCAGCCGGTCGAAGGGGGTAACGGAGATCCCGGCGAGCCGCATCCCGGCCAGATGGCGCCGCAGGTACTGGCAGAATCTCGGGGGAGAAGGCGGGTTGGGGACGCGACGCGTGGTGAGGTGGATGCGGCAGAGCTCGGCGTGAGCGGAAACGAGCAGGCGGACTTCCTCCCGGCCCGTCCATAGCGTCAGAACGATCTCCCGTTCCCTGGGTTGGTGCACCTTGGAAACGAGCGCTCCCCGAAGGCTGCCGGAAAGCTCGGCCACGATCCGTTTCAGGAGGAACGCATCCATTGTGATGGTATTGTACTCCCATCCTGAAAGGGAGACGGTGCCCTGTCGGGGGCATTCGCCCCGTTGGACATGGGAGGATAGGAACGAGGCGATGCCGTACACCGAAGCCCCGGGCTTCCGCATGTATTACGAAACGCAAGGGGAGGGAGACCCGCTGCTCCTGATCAACGGGCTGGGAAGCGACAGCACGGAGTGGCTCTTCCAGCTTCCCGCGTTCGCGAGGCGCTTTCTGGTCGTCGCGTTTGACAACCGTGGGGCCGGCAGAAGCGATACCCCCCCCGGGCCGTACTCCACCGCGCAGATGGCCGACGATGCGGTGGCTCTCCTTACGCATTTGGGGGCGGACCGTGCGCACGTCCTCGGAGTTTCTTTGGGGGGGATGGTCGCCCAGGAGGTCGCGCTTCGCCACCCGAACCGGGTGCGGAAACTCGTGCTGGCGTGCACGGCGCCGGGCGGGGAAGGCTCCGTGCGCCCCGCGCCCGAGGTCCTGAAAATGTTCGTCCGCTCCCCCGGCGGCGACTTGGAAGAGGAGATCCGCCGGGTGCTTCCCTTCCTCTACTCGGAACGGTACCTTCGCGATCACCCGGAGGAGATCGGAGAGTTCGTCCGGAGGAGGCTCGCGGACCCGGTTTGCGTGGAGGGGCACGCCGCGCAGCTGGGGGCGGCCATGAGCCATTCGGCGTGGGAAAGGCTTACGACCATCGAAGCGCCGACGCTGGTGATCGCTGGGGACGGGGACAGGGTGGTGCCGACGGAAAATTCGCGCCGGATCGCGGAGCGCATCCCGGACGCGAAGCTCGTTATCCTTCCGGAAGCGCCCCACCGCCTCTTCGCGGAGAACGCGGAAGACTTCAATCTGGTGGTGATCTCGTTCCTGCTATCGGAACGCCCTTGAAACGGGGACGTTCCTCAAATCTTCTCACATCCTCCAAGGAAGATTTGAGGAACGTCCCCGATTAAAGCGTGGGCGGATCCTCCGGAGGGGGAAGCCCCGTCTTGCGGCGCTCGCCGATCGACCGGACGCTGTTTTTGTGAAATTTAATGATAAAGGCGGCGGCCTGAATCGGGTCGTCCGTGACGTAGAAGAGGTCGAGGTCGGATTTCGAGATCGTCCCGTGCTTGACCATCGTGGTACGCATAAACTGGAGCAGGTCGCCCCAATACTCCGTCCCCATCAGCACGACGGGAAACCGGCGGATCTTTCCCGTCTGGATGAGCGTGAGCGACTCGAAGAACTCGTCGAGGGTCCCGAATCCGCCGGGCATGATGACGTACCCCGCGGCGTATTTCACGAACATCACCTTGCGTGCGAAGAAATACTTGAAGTGGAGGGACTTGTCCTGGTAACGGTTCGCCCGCTGCTCCTCGGGGAGCTGGATGTTGAGCCCGATGGAGAGTCCTTTGCCCCGCTTGGCTCCCCGGTTCGCCGCTTCCATGATCCCGCCCCCCCCCCCGGAGATGATGGAGTATCCCTTGCGCGAGAGGGTTTCCGCCACCTTACAGGCGGTCTTGTACGACCAGTCGCTCCGTTTCGCGCGGGCGCTGCCGAACATGGAGACGGCCGGGCCGACGGTGCGGAGGGCTTCGAATCCCTCGACGAACTCGCTCATGATGCGGAATACGCGCCACGTCTCGACTCCTGCAAATTCCTCCACGCTGTCCCCTTCCTACGACTTCCGGGACGTCTTGGCGAAGAAGGTCTCGAGCACCTGGACGACATCCTTGCTCCCGCACTTGGGGCACTTGCGCTTTCCGCCCTCGTACTCCGAGAAGGACAGGATTTCCTGGAACCTTTTCCCGCATTTCCTGCAGTGGAAAGAATACGTGGGCATGGCTTCCTCCCTTTTCGGCCAAGGGGTTTTCTACGGCGAACGGATCTATCTGTGTAAATGCCATAAAGTCGGTGCGGAGGCAAGAGAGACGATTGCCGACAGGGGCGAACCATACCGGCCGCTGCCGGCATCTTAGGACCATGGAGAAGGTTCCATTTCTTGACTACCGGGAGGTGCTCGTAACCGGGGGAACGGGGTTTCTGGGACGCCACGTCTGCCGCGCCCTGATCGCCCGGGGCTATCTTCCCCGACTCCTTGTCCGGGTCGGCTCGGAGGGGCGTATTCCCGAGGATATCCGGCGAGCAGGCAGGGTGACTCCGGGTGATGTCACCAACCGGGAATTCGTGGAGATGGCCGCCCAGAGCACCGAGGCGATCGTGCACCTGGCGGGCATCATCCGGGAGTTCCCGGCGGACGACGTTACGTTCGAGAAGGTCCACGTGGAATCCACGCGGCACGTCGTGCACGCGGCGAAGTTCTGGGGGATCCCGCGGCTCGTGCACGTGAGCGCCCTGGGGGCGGCTCCGGGCGACCCCGGCAGCTATTTCGACTCGAAGGGAAGGGCGGAGGAGATCGTCCGCCGTTCGGGCCTTGCCTGGACCATCTTCCGGCCGAGCGGGATCTTCGGGCCGGGGGACAGGTTCCTCACCGAATTGGGGCGGGCGGTGCGCCACGCACCGGTTCTTCCCGTTCCGGGCGACGGGAAATTCCTCCTGCAGCCCGTTTTCGTCGGGGACGTGGTCAAGGGGATCGCGGACTGCCTCAACCGTCCCGACACGGAGACACGCGCATTCGACGTCGTCGGACCAGAGCGGTTCACGTACGGGGAACTGGTCGATAGGATCGCGGCGGCCGCCGGTTGCCGGGTCCGGAAGGTGCCTATCTCTGTCCCGCGGATCCGGCGCGCGGTGCGGTTCCTCTCGCGGTTCGAGAAATTTCCCCTCTCGCCGGAGATGCTCGACGTTCTCCTGGCGGGAAACACCGGTGACGGCGGACCGTACGCCTCCGCATTCGGGCTGACCCTGCTCCGCCTCTCGGAGTACATCGATTCCCTGTGGAGAACCGATATCTCCCCCGGGGAGGAAGGCGCTTCCGCAGGGGAAGAAAACTCCGGCACGCGAAAGAGGGCGAAGGGACCCCGTTCCCGGGAGGCGGCCTGACGACCCTCCTGCTTTCTGGTTTGTCCGACATATGGTGGCCTTTCTGGTAGTCCCGGTTTTTCGTCCCGGGGAATAAACATTAATAGAATCAAGACTATATGTTGCCGCCCCATGGGACCGGAATTTGCTCCCTTCCGGAACCGGATGCGAGAACTCATCGGGAACGCAGGATCGGGTAGGGATCGCCGCTTCGCCGCTCAACATCGAGAAGATGCCACCGCTCTCCGTGACCGTCGGGGGGCAGACCGGGTCAACCGCTACTCCCCGATGATCTTGACGAGGACCCGTTTTCTCCGGCGGCCGTCGAACTCGCCGTAGAAGATCTGTTCCCAGGGGCCGAAGTCGAATTTTCCCCCGGTCACAGCGACCACCACCTCGCGTCCCATCACCTGGCGCTTGAGGTGCGCGTCCCCGTTGTCCTCCCCCGTCTGGTTGTGAAGGTACCGGGAGATCGGCTCGTGCGGGGCGAGTTCCTCGAGCCAGCGCGCGTAATCCTGATGCAGTCCTCTCTCGTCGTCGTTGATGAAGACCGAGGCGGTGATGTGCATCGCGTTCACCAGGCACATCCCGTCGCGGATCCCGCTTTCCTTGAGGCACCCGGCGACATCGCGGGTGATGTTGAC
>DATHRT010000194.1:0-2211 GCA_035464915.1 Candidatus Limnocylindria bacterium | reverse complement strand
GATGAACCCGGAGGAAGGGGAGCTTCGGCCGCAGCTTTTGGACCGTTTCGGTCTGTGCGTGGAGGTTTCCGGGGAGAAGGAGATCGTGCTGCGGAAGCAGATCGTGGAACGGGTTATCTCCTTCGAGCGGGAGGAGCCCGAATTCCTTGCGGAGTGGGAGGGTAGGGACCGTCGGACCCTGCGCCTGGTGAAGGAAGCGCGTGCCCGGCTTTCCCGCATACCGATTCCCGACCCGATCCTGAAGACGGTGACGGAGGCGGTCGCCACGCTTGGCGTGGCGGGGCATCGCGGGGATATCGCGATCCTGAAGAGTGCCCGGGCGCTTGCCGCCTTGAGGGGCGGAAGCGAACTCGTAGCGGGCGACCTGAAAGACGCCTTCCGTCTCTCCCTGCCGCACCGCATCCCGAGAAGCGGAGTCAACGACCGTGCCGCGCGCCACGTGGAGCGCCTCCTCTCCTGGGCGTTTCCCGGGGAGATGAAGGAGGAGGACCGCGAGCCGTTCGTTCCCCTCCCGGACACGCCCCACGGGATGAAGCGGGCGGGAGTCGTCTTTCGCTCCCCGACCCACTCGGACGAGGAACTGGAGCGGCAGGCGATCGAGCAGGCGATGGCGGCGAGGCGTCGCAGCGAACAGGCGGGCGCAACGCGGGCGGCGTCGCCGAATACGTGCGGCGACCCGGACTGCGACATCTGCCAGGGGTTCGTCGAGGAGAACGTCATCGCACCTTCTGCACCCTACCAGGTTCGCAAGATCGTTGTCCCGAAAGGGAGGAAGCTGCTCGACGCCGCCGGGAAGCGCAGCCGGGCGAAGACCGCGACCACCCGCGGTCGGTACGTCCGGAGCGGGCCGTGGAAAAAAGGAAGGGACATCGCCCTGGACGCGACCCTTTTCTCCGCGGTGGCCAGTGGGCACCTGGATCCCGGTACGGGCCGGGTCCGGGTCGCGGTGGGGGACCTGCGCGGGAAAAGACGGGAGCGCAAGGTGGGGAACCTGATCCTCGTCCTCCTCGACGCCTCGGCGTCGATGGAGACACAGAAGAGGATGGTGGCCACCAAGGGAGCGGTGCTGTCGCTCTTACGCGATGCCTACGTGAAGAGGGACCAGGTGGGTCTCATCTCCTTCCGGGACACCGTGGCGGAGGTGGTGGTGCCGCCCACCGGCAGCGCCTCGATGGCCGCGATGCAGCTAACCTGGCTCGCTTCCGGGGGAACGACCCCGCTTTCCATCGGGCTGTTCGCCGCCGTCAAGACGCTCGAGGTCGAACAGGTCCGGGACCCCGGGCGCAAGCCGCTCCTGGTACTCATCACCGACGGGAGGGCCAACGTGGCGTATGTCGGGGGGGAGCCGCTCGATGAGGCGGTGCGCATGGGGAAGATCCTCCGCAAGATGGGCGTCACCTCGCTGGTCATCGATACGGACCGGATGATGATGGGGCCGGCGGCACTTCGGGCCTCGATGGAGGCGACCGAGAAGACGAAGAAGACGCGGGGGATCTTCTCCGGGGGGCCGGCGAAGACCGTCGCCGACGCGATGGGGGCGAAGTACCTGTCCCTCGCGGAGATGAGCCAGACCGCCATCCTGGCGGCGATCCGCGCGCGGTCGATCATCTGAGGGAGCCCCCGGTGCGGGGCGCCATGCGCTTACGGGGAGGAACCCGGGGAGGAGTGAATGGATCCGAGAATGTCGATAGGCCGAAGGACGATCGAGGAGAGATACGGGCCGATCGGGACGGGGAGCAAGGTCCTGTTCCTTCAGGGCGTACCGATGTCGCTCCGGAAAGTATCCCGGAAACTCATGATGGAGTACGAGGACCTGATCCCGATCGACGCCGGGACGATTCCCGACAATCGGTACTGGATCCGTTTCTACGAGGGGGAGCAGCGCAAGGTGCTCGTCATCGAATTCACCCCGGAGCTCGACATCGTGGGGGAGAACGGAGCGGACATTATGGACTGGCTCGGCGACGACTACTTCCGGATCCACTGGCGGGTCTTCTGCCCCGCGGGCGGGGAGGAGTGGCTGGGCGCCGACATGACCAAAGCGAAGAAAGGGGGATAACGGTGCGCCTGTTTCCATTCAGCGCGATCGTGGGTCAGGATCTGCTGAAGAAGGGTCTTCTGGTGAACGCGGTGGACCCCACGATCGGCGGTGTCCTGATCCGGGGGGAGAAGGGCACGGGCAAGACGACGGCGGTTCGGGCGTTTTCCGCG